>CALZGT010000046.1 GCA_945787235.1 uncultured Prevotellaceae bacterium | reverse complement strand
GAGTCATTTCGGCGGTAAAGTTACTCATTCTATTTCATATCTCCAAACAAATCGGGCGTTATTTGCACGTACACGATGTGTCTTTTCTACTCTTTCGTGCAGTTTTCTTCTACATCGTTTTGCGTTTTCAACTATTTCCGTTAATTTTGCAGTAGTCCAAGCCTTGCTGAAAGCCACGAGAGGCAGAATGGGGCGGGCAGGGTATTCACTCGAAGCGGGAATGGGAACAACGGTCTATTGCAATTATTGCGTAACATGACGTTACGTTACGCTACGCATGAAGGTTTTGGGACGCAGACGCGGAAGGTACTGGTTATTGAAATTATCAAAATGCACTCGGAAAGAATCGTTTTCGTTAATTCCAATAACCTTTGGAAGGTGGGAAAAATGCTCTACCTTTGCAGCCGTTATGAACATGTTGAACCCAAATCTCAGCTCGGAGAATGTCCATGACATGCTGGCTGAGTCTCCTGTAAAGGAGCCGACGGCGGTGGTGGCAGACCGCATCCCAAAACTGCCAGAGAACGTACATTGGGCTGTGAAGGCCGTGGTGGAACCTTATCCTGAGGACCGTCAGGAGGTGATGGCGCTGATGGCACTGCCCTTCCTTGGCATGATGGGCGGCAGTGCCCGCTTCCTCTACCGCAACCAGGAGGTGCATCACCTGGGCTTCGAGTGTTGCCTCGTTGGAGAGCAGAGTATCGGCAAGAGTGCGCTCACGCGTATGCAGAACGTACTTATCTCCAAGGTCATTGAGGAGGACAACGAGACACGCGCCAAGAGTGATGAGTATGCCGATGAGTGCCTTGTTGCGGGCGACTCGAAGGAGAAGCCGAGGGACCCTCATTATGGTACACGCATCATGATGCCAAGCACCACGAAGGCGCAGTTCTACCAGAACCTGAAGAACCTCAAGGGGAAGCGTGCCATCATCGTGTGTCCTGAGATTGACTCACTGAATGTGCCGAACAACTGGAGTCGTGACGGAGGAGCCAACGAACGTCTGATGTTCGACACCGAAGTGGGTGGACAGGACACGAAGAGCCATGCCGGCACGAGTGCCCGGGTGCCTGTGGCTGTGAACCTTGCCACGAGCGGTACGCCCAAGGCCGTGAAGCACCACTACAAGAATGCTGAGGACGGACTGGTGACGCGCGTGGGCTTCTGCTCTTTCCCCTACGAGATGGACGAGGAGAAGGAGGAGCGTCCACGCTCGAAGAAGAACCTGGAGGCCATCCTGAAGATACAGGACATCCTTCTCTCGGAGGCAGAGGGTGAGGTCATCGCCATTCCGCAGCTCAAGAAGCAGCAGCTGGCATGGTGCCAGGAGCAGAAGACGGTGAGCGACGTGTCGGGCAACCGGAGCATCAACACCTTCCGCAAGCGTGCTGCCGTGATGGGTTTCCGTGCCGGATGCCTGCTTTACCTGCTCGATGGCAGGAAGCTGACACGCAAGACGCTGGAGTTTGCCAAGTGGGTGAGCGAGTATGTGCTTTACTTCCAGCTCAAATACTTCGCAGAGCAGATGAACGAGAGCATCGAGGAGAACGCGCAGATGATGCAGGTGCCGGTGTTTGCCCGCAATGCCAACGCATGGGTGTTCTGCCAGATGGCCGTGGAGTTCTTCCACTGCAACGTGGAGGAGGCTTACACTCAGCTGGGCAAGAAGGCCACGGGTTATCGCATGGTGGTGGCACGCTGGATAAGGAACGGATGGGTGGAAAAGGTCGATAAGGACCGCTTCCGGAAGACGGCTCTCGGCCTCCAGATTTGCCACCAGATGTGTAAGGCGACCTCGTAGAGGGGTGATGCTTTTCCGTAACGTAACGTTATGTTACGCAAAAAATGCAATACCCAAGAGGTGAGATGGATTTTCTGCCGAGGAAAATTTTGCTACCTCGCGAGGAAAAAAATCTGCCTCTTGGGGCTTGTCCAATGAGCCTGAAATTTTAACATATAGTAACAACGAAACAGGGGCTCGACTTATGAAAAACCTGGGTTTTAACTCGCGAACAGCCCCGTTCATAAGTGAGGCCTCATAAAAGAAAAAACATTATGCACCATACATATCACGAATCAAACGGATTGTCTTCCCCTACAAGTGAGACTTTGCAGACAAAGAACGCACACCGTCGCATGCGAGAGCAGCTTCTGCGCATGGGATGGACGATGCACAAGTGCCCCTATCCCGCCAACGGGAAGGTGGAACTGATGGCCGCTTACTACTCGCCACACATCCACAACAGCCTCTTCTGGTTTGAGAACTGTCTGAAGAAAATCAACCCAACGGGCGAAGTGTATTATGCTCTGGAGATGCGATGCTCGGAGATGGAACACCTCTCATGGCGTTGTAATCTGGACAACCCCAACAACCGCCACCCGCTCGACACGCTTGATGCCTTTGATATGGCACGTAAATACATGCTTGATGGCCTACAATGGGATTATGGTACAGGTAAGAAGGACGAGAAGGGTATCATCAAGATCATCGATTGGGAGCATCCTGAAAACAACTCCTTTGAGTTCGTGGAGAACTGGCGGGGAGCCCTCAACGATGGTTTCGGATGGGACTTCATCCTCTGTGTCAATGCCATTCCTCTCGGGGCCATACTGCTGCACCCCAACCCAGGACATGGAGATTCTTCCCCTACGAGGCTGGTTCCTCAGACTGGGAACGAGGGGAATCTCCCAGCTTGTCGGGCAGCCCTCGACGTGGCTCAATACCAGTTGGACAACGATTTCCAGTTTCCCGTCTATTGCCATGTGCTCGTCATCAGCGATGGAGAGACCCTCCTGGTGGGTGACCCCTGGATGGAGCTGGAGGAGTTTACGGAGATAAAGACGCTGAAGGAAGCACTCCGTCCGGTAGATTTCCTCATGAACCGCATCAAAGTTATTTCCGATTAGACATGAGTACCCGACTTGATACTATACAAGTGCTTATTCGCCTGAACCGCGAAGCCGCACGAGAGTTGACAAAGGTGGTAGAAACCACCTCTGCCGACTTTGTACATATCGGCAAGGCACAGGAGGCACTCCAAGAGCAGTTCCACTTGCTGCTGCAGCAAAAGGAGGAGGAGAGTGCGCCGGCTCTCTCAGAACCCGTAGGGAAAGGCCATTGTGTGGCTTCCGGCACCTACACACCCGAGACACCTCATACGCGCGGACGAGGGGCTGAGAAGCAGTTTTACCTCAGGGACGAGCGTCTCAAACCTGCCTTCCTTGCCCTGCTCAAAGCTCTCTTTATGGGTCACTACACCGCAGGCAAGACCTTCAAGTTGCAGGATGGTACCGAGGCCAATGCGCCCGACTTCTTGGCCTGTCTTTATGATATAGGTATAAAGTATGGCATCACCTCGCCCAAGGCCCCTGTCTATGATTTCAGCTGTATGCTCAAGGAAGCGGCTCAGGCATGTCCCAATGCCGGCAGTTTCAACACAGCCTACAACACCCTTCAGAGGTCTGTCAGGAAGTGGAAACCCTTCACTGGCGATGAAGCACGTTATTACGGCATCAATGTCCGCTTCCACAGGCTCAGGTCGGAGGATGTCCCCCGCCTCCATAAAGCCGCCTACGACTACTGGCTTCGTCTCTACACCCAGGTGGAAGAGATTTATATTGCAAATAATGCGTAACGTAACGTAACGCTACGTTACGCAAAAAAATGATAAATACGGTTTATCCCCAGAATGTCCTCTTGGTGAGAACGTTCCGGGGATAAGGGTATAATCCTGCCTCCCAAGGGGGAGGGATGCTGCTTATTCGTCGATGCCGTCGATGGTCTTGATGATGCCGTTCTCATCGAACTCCAGTTCGCAGACCTTCAGGCTGCGGAGCCATGACTTGCCACCCGAGGGCACGCTGTCGTGGTGGAAGAGGTACCACTTGCCCTTGTACTCCAGAATGGCATGGTGCGTGGTCCATCCCACCACGGGCGTGAGAATCTCGCCCTGGAAGGTGAAGGGACCGTAGGGGTTGTCGCCCACGGCATAGCACAGAAGGTGGCTGTCGCCCGTGGAGTAGGAGAAGTAGTACTTGCCATCCTTCTTGTGCATCCAGCTGGCCTCGAAGAAACGGTGTGGGTCATCAGCCTTCAGGGGGTTGCCCTCAGCATCCACCACAAGGATGGGACGGGGAGCCTCGGCGAAGTTCATGCCATCCTTGGTGAGGCGCACACAACGGCTGGGAAGGGCATCCTGCTTGCCTTCGGGCAGGTAGGGTTCCTCAAGGTGTATGTTGTCCTTGTAGCGCTGAAGCTGACCGCCCCAGAGTCCACCGAAATAGACATAGACCTCACCATCGGCATCATCGCGGAACGCACACATGTCGATGCTGTAGCTGCCGGGTACGGGAGCGGGCTGGGGAATGAAGGGACCTTCGGGATTGTCGGCAATGGCCGTACCCCAGTGGAACACGTCACAACGGTCCTTGAGGGGGAAATACATCACGTACTTCTTCACCTTCTTGCTGAAGCCCATGCCTTTGGCCTGCTCCTCGGCATTGGTGGGAACCTCCACCTCGTACTCCTGTACGTCGCAGTCCCACAACTGGCGTCCTGCCCAGGGGATGTCCTCCTGACGGAGCACGCATCCGCAATCCACTACTTCGCCGTTCATGGGGTCACCGTCAATGCGCAGCACGTGGTAGTCCTTCATGACGTACTGGTCGCCATTGTCGTTCTCCACATTCTCACATTCCCAGTCGTGGCTGGGGTAGATGTATATCTTGCCGTTGAAGACATGTACTGAGGGGTCTGCCATATAGTCGGCAGGGAATAGGTATCTCTTCTTTGTTTTCATGAGGTTTATTGAGTTTAGAGTTGAGGATTTATACTTTAGGATTTGGAGGATAGAGTGAGGAAGGCCCAACAGAAAATCGTTGGAAGCCGTGGCGCAAACACGCTGATTCTCCCCGCGCCAGCCTATTGTTCATTGTTAATTATTCATTTTTTATTGTTGACCAGTTCCACCAGTTTCTTGATGACGGGCTTTGCCTTGGAATCGCGGTCGAAGAAGGTGGCATACTCCGTACGTCCCTTGATGGGCCAGTCGTTGCGCCAGGAACTCAGGTCGTTGAAGCACCAGAACCCTACGCGCTGCACGTGTTCCTTGTTACGCAGAAGCATCTTGTAGAACTCCACCCAGAAGTCATCCCACTGTTCCTGCACCTTGGCCGGCAGGCCTTTGGTATAGGGGTTGGACTCGGGCGTGAGAGCAAAGGCATCGCTGATGTTGGCCCCATGGTGGTTGTAGGGATTGGGCAAGGCCGAGAGGTCCAGTTCGCTGAAGAAGCAAGGCAGCCCCAGGCTGGCAATCATCTTGATGCTCTTCTCGTAGTTGGCTATCTGACCGTAGCCGTCGGTCATCATCATGTGCCCCTGCATGCCGATGGCCGTGATGGGGAGTCCCTTGTTGATGAGCGGACGGAAAAAGTCGCACACACCCTTGATTTTCGCGGGCATATACATGGAATAGTCGTTGTAGTAGAGCTCGATGCTGGGGTCGGCCTCGTGGGCATACTGGAAAGCCAGGGGGATGTAGTCCTCACCCAGAATCTGGTAGAACATGCTGCGGCGGAGTGTGCCATTATCCTCGAAGGCCTCGTTTACCACGTCCCATCCCTCTATGCGTCCCTTGAAGTGCGACACCACGGTGGTGATGTGCTCCTTCATGCGCTTCTTGAGCGTCTCGCGGTCCACGGTCTTTCCCTTCTCGTCCACGAAGAACCAGGGAGCGCACTGGGAGTGCCAGATGAGACAGTGGCCCAGCACGTGGAGACCATCCCGCCGTGCCTTATCCACGAACTGGTCGGCCAGGGTGAAGTCATAGATTCCCTCCTCGGGATGTATGACCTCGCACTTCATCACGTTTTCGGGCACCACATAGTCGTACTGCTCCACTATCTTGGGCCAGTCGGCCGTCTGGTCGTCCTTCACACCGCCCGAGTAGTCGCGTCCGTTCCCCTTTCCGGCCTGTGCCTTCACCTGCCATTGGTTCACGCTCACGCTCGTGCGCCAGTATTTGCCGTACGCCTGCTTGAGGGACTGTGCCTCAGCGTGCAGGAAAGGTACAGCCAGCATCATGGCTGTAAGTAATTTCTTTGTGCTTTGCATACCTTATTTGTTTCTGGCCTCGATGGCCTTGTTGATTTCGTCTATCTTCTCGTCGCTGAGCTCATACTTGTTGATGATCCATACGGCCAGCAGGAGCAGAGCCGCGGGAATCCAGCACATCAGGCTCAGGATGCCCTGCCACTGCAGGGCGGGCAGCGAGGCGTTGTTCAGCTCCTCGACATAGTAGGCACCTGCTGCGTTGCCCACGCTCATCATGGCAAAGGCCGTGATGAAGAAGAAGGCGATGATGCGCAGGGGGCGGTTTACGAGGAACTCCTTCCACAGGTCGCTGACCTTGACGTTCTCCGTCTCCTTGGCCTCCATGACCACACGCTCCTTGCACTGGCTGTAGCAGAAAATGAGCAGGGCCAGACCCACGAGGGCAAAGATGAGGATGGTGGTGAACCAGGCTCCGGCCAGGCTGTCGTCGATGCGCGCTGCCTGTTCGGCTTCCTCCGTCACGCCATAGCCTACCATCCACAGTACGGCTCCGGGGATGACACCACCCAGGGCCATACCGGCCTTGAAGAAGATGCCCGTGAGCGCATTCACGATGCCGGAGATGCGCTTGCCCGTGGTATATTCGCTGAAGGAAATGACCTCTGGAACGAGGGCCCACATGTAGCCCGTGGCCACGATGACACCCGTTGACTTGATGAACTGGCACAGCTCGATGAAGCCCAGGCTGATGGTGATGTCGGACAGCGTGAACGACACCTTCATCTGGCGCAGTTCCGTGACGCTCACCACATAGAGCAGCACCATGCCGATGATGGCTATGGAGAGGAAGATGTTGAACATGCCACGCTTGCCTACCTTCTTCTTGATGGCAGGTACCATGGGCATGAAGATGAAGGCGGGCAAGGGACCCAAGCCCATGAAGATGGCTTTCTCGATGGCACTGTTCACATCGTCGGCCAAGAGGATGGCTACGATGATGGGGATGCCAGCCTGTACGGCCAGACCACCCAGGTTGGCCATGAACATGCGCACGGAGGTGAGGATGGTAATCTCATTGGTGTCGCGTGTGAGCGAACTGTTCAGCGCACCATAGGGCACGTTGATGAGGGTGTAGAGCATGGACAGTCCCACGTAGGTGACGTAGGCATAGATGAGCTTGACGGTATAGGCTTCATGGGCCAGTCCGTTCCAGAAACACAGGATGGCGAGTCCCGTCAGCGGTATGCCGGCCAGCACCAGGTAAGAGCGGTACTTACCCATCCGTGGGTTGTGCTTATCGACGTAGGCTCCCACGATGGGGTCCCAGAGCACGTCAATGAGGCGCACCACGAGGAACATGATGGAGGCATCGCCGGGGTTCAGTCCGAAGACGTTGGTGTAGTAGAACAGCAGCCATACGCTGACGGTCTGGTAGATGAGGTTCTGCGCCAGGTCACCGGAACCGAAGCCGATGCGCTGGAGCCAGTTCAGTTTGTAGAAGCCCTTCTGCTCGGCTTCCTGTGTTTTTACATTTTCCATTATTTGTTTTGTTTGTTAGTTTAGTCAGGGTGTTTTGTTTGTTGTCGTTCTAGTATAACTAGTCAATCTAGTCGTCCTAGTATAGCTAGTCAATCTAGTCGTTTTAGTATAACTAGCCCATTGTTAACTGTTGACTGATTGCATTTTTCGGCGCAAAGGTACAGATTTTCTTTGGTTTTCATTGTCAAGAATCAACCTAAAACTATCGAAAATGTAACATGGTATCGATATAGAAAAGTGAAAGAATCTGCTAAAAGCTTAATTACCATCAACTTGCATTATTTGCACGTTGATGGTAAATAAGTTGGGGGCAAGGCAACGAGCCTATGGGCTACATCTTCGCCATGGCCTGTTCGAGGTCGGCAATGATATCATCGACATGCTCTATGCCCACGGACAGACGAATGAGGTCGGGAGCCACACCAGCCTCCAGGAGTTGCTCGTCGCTCAGCTGGCGGTGGGTATGGCTGGCAGGATGCAGCACACAGGTGCGGGCATCGGCCACGTGGGTCACAATGCTGATGAAGTCCAGGTTGTCCATGAAGCGGATGGCCTCCTCCTTGGTGCCCTTCAGACCGAAGGCAATGACGCCACAGCTGCCGTTGGGCAGGTATTTCTGTGCCAGGGGGTAGGAGGGGTTGGAGGGCAGACCTGCGTAGTTGACCCACGCCACCTTGTCGTTCTTCTCCAGCCATTCGGCCACCTTCTGGGCATTCTCGCAGTGGCGTGCCATGCGCAGGTGGAGGGTTTCCAGTCCGATGTTGAGCAGGAAACTGTTCTGCGGTGCAGGGATGCTGCCCAGGTCGCGCATGAGTTGGGCCACGAGTTTGGTCATATAGGCCATCTTGCCGAAAGCCTTGGTGTAGGTCAGGCCGTGGTAACTCTCATCGGGCGTGCAGAGGCCGGGGAACTTGTCGGCATACTGGTCCCAGTCAAAGTTACCGCTGTCCACCACGCATCCACCTACCTGGGTGGCATGTCCGTCCATGTACTTCGTCGTGCTGTGCGTCACGATGTCGCAACCCCACTCGAAGGGACGGCAGTTGATGGGAGTAGCAAAGGTGTTGTCCACGATGAGGGGCACGCCGTGGCGGTGTGCCATGAGGGCAAAGCGCTCGATGTCGAAGACCTTGCAGCCGGGGTTGGAGATGGTCTCGCCGAAGAAGCACTTCGTGTTGGGGCGGAATTCCTTCTCGATGCGCTCGTCATCCCATTCCGGATCCACGAAGGTGCATTCTATGCCCAACTTCTTCATCGTCACCCCGAAGAGGTTGTACGTACCGCCATAGATGGTGTTGGAGGTGATGAAATGGTCGCCTGCCTGGCAGATGTTGAAGATGGCGTAGAAGTTGGCTGCCTGACCGCTGGAGGTCAGCATGGCACCCACACCGCCTTCCAGGGCGGCTATCTTGCGGGCCACCGCATCGTTCGTGGGGTTGGCCAGTCGGGTATAGAAATAACCCTCGTCTTCGAGGTCGAAGAGGCGTGCCATCTGCTCGCTTGTCTCGTAGCGGAATGTGGTACTCTGGTAGATGGGCAACTGCTGTGGTTCGCCCTTTTTGGCTTTCCATCCACCTTGTATGCAGATGGTCTCAAGTTTTCTTTCCATTGTCGTTATGTTGGTTTTGGAGTGTATGTCAGATTAGGGTAATGTGCCCGCCGGGGGGTGTTCCTTTTGGGCCAAATCGCCTGCAAAATTACGATTTTTTCACGAAATGGCAAATAAATACCCCCTACGTTATGCGGTTTGGCGTTTATTTTTTAATTTTGCAGGCAGGAAGTGGGCGTTCACCTGCTTCATTATTCAATATATACCATAACCACATGCACATAGCCATAGCCGGAAACATAGGAAGCGGAAAGACCACACTGACCAGGATGCTGGCCAGGCATTATGGTTGGGAACCCCGTTACGAGGCCGTAACCTACAACCCCTATCTGGAGGACTACTACAAGGACATCGAGCGGTGGAGTTTCCCCCTTGAGGTCTTCTTCCTGAAGGAGCGTTTCAAGGACATTCTCGACATCAACAAGGCCAACCACTGCATCATCCAGGACCGAAGCATCTTCGAGGGAGTACACGTCTTCGTAGCCAACAACAGGGCACAGGGCAACCTCTCGGAAAGGGACTACCAGACCTTCATGGAACTCTTCGAACAGATGGTGAATCTGGTGCACTATCCTGACCTGCTTATCTACCTTCGGGCCGGCATACCGCACCTGGTGGCCAACATACAGAAGCGGGGTAGGGACTACGAGCAGAGGATTCAGATAGAGTACCTGAAGGGACTGAACGAGCGTTACGAGGACTTCATACAGCACAGCTACGGGGGACGCGTGCTCACCATCGATGTGGATGGCACGGACTTCCAGCACAACAGGGAGGATTTTGCCCGCATTGTCGATAAGGTCAACGGCAGGCTCTTCTCGCTCTTCCCAGATGACAACGACAAGTAATAATTATAATCAGACCATATCATGCATATAGCCATAGCCGGAAACATAGGGTGTGGAAAGACCACGCTGACCAAGATGCTCGCCAAGCGGTACGGATGGACGCCTCGCTTCGAACCTGTGGAGGTGAACCCGTATCTCGAGGACTTTTACGCCGACATGAGCCGTTGGTCCTTCAACCTTCAGGTGTATTTCCTCAACAAGCGCTTCCGCGATGTGGTGGAAATTTCCCGAAGCACCGACACCATCATCCAGGACCGCACCATCTTTGAGGATGCCCGCATCTTTGCTCCCAACCTGCATGCACAGGGCTACATGTCCGACCGCGACTTTGACAACTACACCGAACTCTTCGACCTCATGATGTCGCTCGTAGGGCTTCCTGACCTGATGATCTACATCCGCAGCACCATCCCCAACCTCATAGCGCAAATCGAGAAGCGGGGAAGGGACTACGAGCAGACCATCCGCATCGACTACCTCACGGGGCTCAACAAGCGCTATGAGGAGTGGATAGCCCAATATCCGGGCCGTCTCATCATCGTGGATGGCGACAACTGCAAGTTTGAGGCCAACCCGCATGACTTCAAGCAGGTCACCGACATGATTGATGCCGAACTCTTCGGCCTCTTCTCGTAGGATGGTGCCATGCGCCCTTATATATATATTAGGTACGTATGCGAAGTTCCCCTCGTTCATGCCCGAAAGAGGGGTGCTTCTTCCATTTTGTTACTAAATAATCCGTTTTTGTTTGCATTTATCGTTTATTCTTCCTAACTTTGCAGCGAAATGTAAACAATCAACCCAAAAAATAAGATGAAAACCGAAGTTCCCTACAAGATTTATCTTGATGAGAGTGAAATCCCTACCCAATGGTATAACGTGCGTGCCGACATGAAAAACAAGCCGGCACCCCTGCTGAACCCTGCCACGTTGCAGCCGCTCACGATGGATGACCTGCGTCCCATCTTCTGCGAGGAACTGAACAAGCAGGAACTGGACAATGACACTCCCTATTTCGACATACCCGAGGAAATCCAGAAGTTCTACCGCATGTATCGCCCTTCGCCCCTGGTGAGGGCTTACTTCCTGGAGAAGGCCCTGGGTACTCCGGCCAAGATATTCTACAAGTTCGAGGGTAACAATACCTCGGGAAGCCACAAACTCAACTCAGCCATCGCGCAGGCTTACTATGCCAAGCAGCAGGGGCTGAAGGGTGTCACCACGGAGACGGGAGCTGGCCAGTGGGGTACGGCTCTCAGCATGGCTTGTGCCTATTTCGGACTGGACTGCCAGGTTTATATGGTGAAGTGCTCCTACGAGCAGAAACCTTTCCGCCGCGAGGTGATGCGCACCTACGGGGCACGCATCACTCCCTCACCCAGCATGACGACACAGGTGGGGCGCAAGATTCTCAGTGAGCACCCTGACACAACGGGCAGTCTGGGTTGCGCCATCTCGGAAGCCGTGGAGAGTGCCCTCAGCCAGGAGGGCTACCGCTATGTGCTGGGCTCCGTGCTCAACCAGGTGCTGCTTCACCAGACCATCATCGGACTGGAAACCAAGAGGGCGCTCGACAAGTATGGCATCAAGCCCGACATCATCATCGGATGTGCCGGAGGTGGTTCCAACCTGGGCGGTCTCATCTCTCCCTTCGTGGGCGAGATGCTTCGTGGCGAGAATGAGTACAAGATTATTGCCGTAGAACCGGCCAGCTGCCCCAGTTTCACGCGGGGTAAGTTCGCCTACGACTTCTGCGACACGGGTATGATTTGCCCCTTGGCCAAGATGTACACCCTCGGAAGCCAGTTCATACCTTCTGCCAACCATGCTGGGGGATTGCGTTTCCATGGCATGAGTACCATCCTCTCGCAACTCTATCACGATGGGCTCTTCGAGGCGCGTAGCGTGGAGCAGACTTCCATCTTCGAGGCTGCCACCCAGTTTGCACGCGTGGAGGGCATTCTGCCTGCCCCGGAGAGCAGCCATGCCATCCGCGTGGCCATCGACGAGGCACTCAAGTGCAAGGAAACGGGCGAGGAGAAGACCATCGTCTTCGGACTGACGGGTACGGGTTATTTCGACCTCTATGCCTACGAGGCTTTCAACAACCATACCATGTCGGACATCATTCCTTCCGACGATACCATTGCCCAGGCACTGGCCAAGTTGCCCAAGGTAGATTAAGCCGTAGGAGATGGCCCTGAACTACATCTGGCTCAGCCTCTTCCTCATTGGCATCGCAGTGGGTGTGTGCCGCCTGGTCTTCATGGGCGACACGCAGTCACTGCCTGCCATGATGGATTCTACCTTCGAGATGTCGAAGTATGCCTTCGACCTTACCCTGGGACTTACGGGCACGCTTACCCTGTGGATGGGCATCCTCAAGGTCGGTGAGGACAGCGGGCTTGTCTCGCGTCTGGCTCGTTTTCTGAGTCCCTTGCTGACGAAACTCTTCCCCGACATTCCCAAGGGGCATCCTGCCTTGGGCAGCATCTTCATGAACGTGTCGGCCAACATGCTCGGACTGGACAATGCTGCCACGCCCTGTGGTCTGAAGGCCATGCAGGAACTGCAGTCGCTGAACGACAAGAAGGACACGGCGAGCAATGCCATGATCATGTTCCTGGTGCTCAACACCTCGGGACTGACCATCATCCCTGTCAGCATCATGGCTTATCGCAGTCAGGCCATGTTGCAGGAGTATGGCAGTGCTGCGGCCATGGCAGCGGCTGGGGTTACGCCTACCGACTGCTTCATTCCTCTGTTGCTCACCACCCTGTGCAGCACCCTGATGGGTCTCATCGTGGTCAGCATCTATCAGAAGATTAATCTCTTCCGACGCGCCTTCCTGGTGATGTTCGCGGCTGTCCTGGCTCTTGTGGCTGCCCTCTTCTGGACCATCCACGGCATGCAGACGAGCGAGGAGATGCAGGCTTTCTGCAATCTGCTCTCTGCCTGCATCATACTGGGAGCCATTTCTATTTTCCTTATCTCCGGGATGCGCAGGAAACTCAATGTCTATGCCTCCTTCATCGAGGGGGCTAAGGGTGGTTTCCAGACGGCTGTCAGCCTGATTCCTTACTGTGTGGCCATCCTGGCTGCCATCGGTGTTTTCAAGGCCAGTGGCTGTCTGCTGCTCTTGCAGGATGGCGTGCGCTGGGGGGTGGAGGCCCTGGGGCTCAACAGCGAATGGGTCGATGCGCTACCTGTCGCTGTTCTCAAGCCTCTCAATGGGGCTGGGGCTCGTGGCATGATGCTGGAGACGTGGAGCACGCACGGCACCAACTCTTTCGTAGGTCATCTGGCCAGTGTCATCCAGGGCAGTACGGACACCACGTTCTACATCCTTGCCATCTATTTCGGCAGTGTGGGCATCAAGAAGTACCGCTATAGCGTGGCCTGTGGTCTCTGGGCAGACTTTGCCGGCAT
>CALZGT010000045.1 GCA_945787235.1 uncultured Prevotellaceae bacterium | reverse complement strand
ATGGTATCACCTATCTTCCGCTTTACATGACACCTTTATTGTAAGTACAAGGAGCGTAAGTCTCGTATTGGCGCTATTAGCTTGATGATAGTATGTCCTCGCAACGAGCAGACTCTTCTTTTACGATTTCCAGCATGGCCTTGTGACTGCTGGGATGGTTGGCAGCCACGATGCCCGATGGTTCCGTAAGACACAGGGGACTCCCGTCGGCTGCCGTAATGACACCACCCGCTTCGGTCAGAATCAGCGAAGCAGCAGCATAGTCCCAGGGACTGAGCAGGTACTCAAAGTACAGTTCGCAACGCCCCATAGCCAGATAGCAGAGTTCGGGAGCACAGGCACCGAAACGACGTATGTCGTTGACCTGGCCGAAAGCCTTCTGGATAATCCGGGAACAGACGGGCGCATACTCCTTGTGGTAAACGGGCAGGGCGGTACAGAGCACCGCATCACGAAAACTGCGGTTGGAGACGTGGATGGGAGTCCCGTTCAGGAAGGCTCCCTTGCCCTTCTCAGCATAAAACATCTCCTGGGCACCGGGGATATACACCACCCCCATCTGCATCTCGTCCTCATGCTTCAACCCCACACAGATGGCACACGGAACGATGCCGCGACTGTAGTTGGCCGTACCATCTATGGGGTCAATAATCCACGTATAGGTGTGGTGGGCATCGTGGATGTCCTTTTCCTCACACAGGAATCCCGAACCGGGAAGGGCTTCCGACAACCTCTCACACAGGAAATTCTGTACGGCAAGGTCGGATGAAGTCACTATGTTCTCACAACCGTCCTTCTGCGCTATCTCAAAACCATCACAGACCATCAGCCTGGATGCGTCGCGGACGATATTTGTCAATTGTTCTATGGTTATCATATCCTTGCTTGAAATAAGGTGGGTTCTATAAATTCCCACCATAATAAAAACTCCCTCTTACTGACCTTCCTCTGGGACAACCATATTGTCTGCAAGTCGCTCGATGAGACTGAAATCGGGATTCATACGGTAGTTGAGAGGGGAAAGGCCAAAGACACGCTTGAAGAAACGGCCAAAGTAACTCTGGTCGGGGAAACCCAGTTCGTTGCTGATTTCCTGAATGTTCTTCTCAGTCTTGGTAAGGAGAAAGAGGGCCTCGACAGCCAGACGGCGGTCGATAATGTCCTTAGGCGTACGGCCAGAGAAACTGCGGACTACCTGGGCCAGGTATTTACTGGAGACACACAACAGGTCAGCATAGAACGACACGTTGTGACGGGACTTATAGTTCTCATGGACCAGCTTGAAGAACCTGGTGCCCAGACTCCGGCTGGTCATACTGGTGTCGGACAGGTTGGCAAGCTCCACACGGGCCTGCTGCGACTGGTAGCACATCTGCATGAAGATGCAGAACATCGAATTGGCAATCTCGGTGGAGAACTGACCAGGCTGCTCGTTGCAGGTATAGTCATAGACATCATAGAATGACAGCAAGGCGCGTCGGGAACGGGGCGTAAGCTGCCACAGCGGATGCTGGTGGACATAGTAGAAGAACGAGAGGCTGAACTGCTTGGACACCACGTCCTGAAGAGCGGGCAGAAAACCGATGATATAGACGCTGACACCCGGACTGGAGGACAGAAGACGGATGGGGCTACTGGGAGGGACGATAAAAAAGTGAGTCTCAGTGACATTATACGAACCTCCATTCAAACTTACAGTCACCTCACCGCCCTCGGTGAAGATGACGGCCAGACGTGCATTCAACGAAATGGTCTTGTTCAAGGCGCGCTGGAGCTCCTCGTCCGATAAGGCGGCACAGAAATACAGGTCACGTTTACTTTGTCTATTGTCCATTTTGGCAAATAATATTAGGGTGCTGATTGTACTTTTTGGCCACAAATATAGGTAAAAACCACCACTCGGCCAAACAAAATTCCTATTTTGAACAATAATTAAGAATTTTTGGCACAATCATCTGTTGGTCAATCAAAAAAAAGTGCGTAACTTTGCAGCCGATTTCAAAGAAACATCAAGGAAAAAAGATTGTATATATGAAGAATTTACTGAAGAAGACCCACAAGCGTCTGGCCGCATCCGTGCTGCTGGCCGTGCTGTGTGCACCCCATGCCATGGCACAAGGCAAGCCCCAGATGGAAGTCACGCTGGACAAGGCCATCGAGACGGCATTGGCTGAAAACCCCACGATGAAAGTGGCAGGACAGGAAATCGAGTTGAAGAAAGTAGCACGCAAGGAGGCATGGCAGAGCCTGCTGCCCAGCCTCGAAGGACAGGTGGCACTCTCACACAGCATCAAGGTAGCGGAAATACGTACCAGCATGGGTACCTTCAAGATGGGTATGGACGGAACAACGACCATACAGGGCGGAATCACGGCCACATTGCCCATCTACGCACCTGCCGTATATCAGAACATGAAGCTGACCAAGGAGGACATCCTGGTGGCACAGGAAAAGGCACGCGGCTCGAAACTGGACCTCGTGAACCAGGTCAAGAAGGCATACTTCTCTGCCCTCCTGGCCCAGGACAGCTACGAGGTGATGCAGAAGTCCTACAAGACTGCTGTAAAGAACTACAATGACATCACCCGCAAGTTTGAGGTGGGCAAGGTGAGTGAATACGACAAGCTCTCGGCTGAGGTGCAGATGCGCAACATGAACTCGGCCGTGGTGAGCGCGGAAACGGGTGTCAAGCTCTCGCTCCTGCAGCTCAAGGTGCTCATGGGTGTCACCGCTGACATCGACCTGAAGATCATGGACAGCCTCAAGGCTTACGAGAACAACCTGGAACTGCCCGCCGAACTGGGAGCTGAGGCGGTGGACAACAACTCCAGCCTGCGTCAGCTTGACCTCAACGTGTCCCTGCTCCAGCGGACACGTAAACTGCTCCGTACGAACTTCATCCCCACACTCGGGGCACAGTTCTCTGCACAGTACCAGTCCATGTCCAACCCCAACTGGAACGTATTCGACTACCACTACTCTCCCAGCATGTCGTTTGCCGTTTCCCTGAGTGTACCTCTCTACAAGGCGGGCAACTTCACGAAGATGAAGTCTAACAAGATTCAGATAGACCAACTGCTCAACACACGGGAGGACACACGCCGGAAACTCAGCGTGGCGGCTGCAAGCTACCGCGAAAACATGGTTTCGAGCGTAGCCCAGATTGAATCGAACAGAAAGGCTGTCGTGCAGGCTGACAAGGCCGTGAGCATATCGAACAAGCGATATGAGGTGGGAGCCGGCACCGTGCTGGAACTGAACCAGAGCGAGACGGCGCTGACACAGGCTGAGCTGACCTACAACCAGAGTATCTATGACTACCTGAGCAACCGCGCCGACCTGGAATATACGATGGGAGCGGAAAAGTGAGATTCAGTGCATAGTTAAGTTAAAACGTGGAGCGCGGAAGGCTTCGCACATCATCAAATCAAACGAAATAAATCAAAGGTGAATATGAATACAAAACTCATGGCCCTGGCAATGGGCGCCATCATGCTGGCATCATGCGGCGAGAAGAAAGACGATGCCACCAGCGAAAACCAGAAGGTACAGGTGAAGATTACACAGGTACACAGTGAAAGCATCCCTCAGACGGAGACCTACACCGCCACGGTGGAGAGCGATGTGAAAAACAACATCTCACCCAACGCCTCACTCCGTATCAAGAACATCCTCGTGGAAGTGGGTGACTACGTAAAGAAGGGTCAGGTTGTGGCTTACCTGGACGAGACCGCCGGCAACCAGACAGAGATGCAGGTGAAAATGCAGGAGGCCAACATCAAGAGTGCTGAGGCACAGCTGGAGAATCAGCGGGCTGAGGCTCGACGCATGGCGGAACTGTACCAGGCCGGTGGCATAAGCAAGTCAAGCTACGATGCTTCCGAGACCCAGCTCAAGGTGCTTGAGATGAGCGTCGAGGCTGCCAAGGCACAACTGCGCGCCCTCAAGGCACAGGCTTCTCAGTCGGTGGAGAACAACAGACTGGTGAGCCCCGTGAATGGTGTGGTAACGGCACGCAACTACGATAACGGTGACATGACGGGCGCAGCCCCTGTAGTGGTCATCGAAGAGACTTCCAAGGTAAAACTGCTCATCAACGTAGGTGAGTCTCACTACAAGGATCTCCAGGTTGGAGAGGATGTAGCCGTGACGCTGGATGCCTACGAAGGCGAGGAGTTCCAGGGCAAGGTTACGGTAATCACGCCTGCCGTGAATGCCACCACGCATACGTTCCCCGTGGAGGTAACCATCACCAATACCGACCAGAAGGTAAGACCGGGTATGTTCGCACGTGCCACCGTGAACTTTGGTTCGCAGGACCACGTACTGGTACCCGACGAGGCTCTGGTGAAGCAGATGGGTGCCGGCGACCGCTACGTCTATGTCTATGACGCACAGAAGGGTACCGTGAGCTACAACAAAGTCATCGTGGGCAAGCACATGGGCAAGAACTACGAGATCATCAGCGGTATAAAGCATGGCGACCAGGTGGTCATCGCCGGTCAGGCTCGTCTGGCTGACGGAAGAGCCGTGGAGGTAGTGAAATAATGCCCCCGACACGAGTCATCGATTGACGTTTATATATAATAAGGTAAGACATCAAATAATAATCAGCCATTTACTATGACCCTATACGAAAAGGCGGTCAAACGACCGATTATGACGAGTCTGTGTTTCGCAGCCATCATAGTATTCGGTATCTTCTCGTTGGTACAGCTGCCCATCGACCTGTATCCCAACATTGATACCAACTCTATCATGGTCATGACGTACTACAACGGTGCGTCTGCCAATGATATCGAGAACAACGTGACCCGTCCGCTTGAGAACACGCTCAACACCGTGGAGCACCTCAAGCACATCACCAGCAACTCGCGTGAGGGCGTCAGCGTCATCACCCTGGAGTTTGAGTACGGATATGACATTGCAGAACTGACCAACGACGTGCGTGACAAACTGGACATGGTGACCAACAGCCTGCCCGACAATGTCAACACACCCATCCTGTTCAAGTTCTCCAGCGACATGATTCCCATCATGCTCCTCTCGGTACAGGCAGAGGAGTCGCAGAAGGCACTCTACAAGATCCTCGATGACGGTGTGGCCAACCCTTTGGCCCGTATCGACGGAGTGGGTTCGGTGTCCATCTCCGGTGCACCTGAGCGTGAGATCAACATCTACATGGATCCGCTCAAGATGGAGGCATACGGTGTGTCACCCGACCAGGTGAGCGCAGCCATTGCTGCCGAGAACATGAACACCACCAACGGTACCATCGACGTCGGCACACAAACCTATACGGTACGTATGGAGGGTGAGTTCACCAACCCCGACCAAATGCTCAATGTCGTAGTGGCCAGCCACGATGGCACGAACGTCTATCTCAAGGACGTGGCCCGCATCGAGGACAATCTGGAGGAGAGGGCACAGCGCACCTTTACCAATGGTAAGCAGGGTGCCATGATCATCGTACAGAAGCAGTCGGGAGCCAACAGCGTGGCCATCTCGAATGCCGTGATGGAGAAACTCCCCGAACTGCAGAAGAACCTGCCCAGCGACGTGAAGCTCGGCATCATCGTGAATACGAGCGACAACATCGTGAACACCATCAACTCGCTCCAGGAGACCATCATCTACGCCATGCTCTTCGTGGCTCTGGTGGTATTCATCTTCCTCGGACGCTGGCGTGCCACGACCATCATCGTCATCACCATCCCCATGTCTCTGATTGCCTCGTTCATCTACCTCTTCGCTTCGGGCTCTTCACTCAACATGATTTCCATGGCCTGTCTCTCCATCGCCATCGGTAACGTGGTGGACGATGCCATCGTGGTGCTGGAGAATGTCACCACGCACATCGAACGAGGTGCAGACCCGAAACAGGCTGCCGTACATGCCACGCAGGAGGTGGCCATCTCCGTAGTAGCTTCTACGCTGACCATGATTGCCGTGTTCTTCCCCCTCACCATGGTGACGGGTATGGCAGGTATCTTGTTCAAGGAGCTGGGATGGATGATGTGTGTCATCATGACCGTTTCCACCGTATCGGCTCTTACCTTCACCCCCATGCTCTGTTCACAGATGCTGAAGCTGAAGAAGAAGCAGTCGGAACTCTTCAAGAAGTTCTATACGCCCGTCACCAAGGCATTGGACAAGCTGGACATCTGGTACGAGCACCGCATCAACTGGGCCGTGCGCAACCGCAAGAAGGTCATCCTGGGATGCCTCCTCTTTGCCGTCGGCGTCATTGCATTGGTCAAGGTAGTAGGTGTGAAGAGTGACTTCTTCCCTGCCAACGACTCAGGTCGTGTGGGTATCACTGTGCAGCTGCCTGTGGGTACGCGAGTGGAGATTGCCGAGGATCTGGCCAAGAGCCTCGTGGCCAAGTGGCAGGACCGCTATGGCAAGGACATGCAGAACTGTAACTTCACCGTGGGACAGGCAGGTGACAACAACACCTTTGCTTCGCTCCAGGACAACGGTTCGCACATCATCTCCTTCAACATCCTGATGGTTCCCAGCGACCAGCGTGACAAGGGTCTGGCTGCCATCTGTGACGAGATGCGTGCTGACCTGCGCGCTATCCCCGAACTGGCCAAGTACCAGGTAAACCTGGGTGGTAACCAGGGTGGTATGGCCGGTCAGTCAACGGCTACGTTCGAGATTTACGGATATGACATGGACGTGACCCGCCAGCTGGCAGAGGAACTGGCCGCCAAACTGCGCTCCAGCGAAATGATCAGTGAGGTCTTCATCTCACGTTCCGACTATCAGCCTGAACTGGTAGTGGAGTTCGACCGTGACAAACTGGCCAACTTCGGCCTGAGCATGAGTCAGGCCACGACGCATGTGAGAAGCATGATCAACGGTTCGATGATGTCCTACTTCCGCGAGGACGGTGAGGAGTACAAGGTGAAGGTTCGCTACGAACCCGGCACACGTACCTCGGTAGAGCACATCGAGAACATGCTCATCCCCAACGGACGCGGCGACTATGCACGTGTCAAGGACCTGGGCAAGGTCATCGAGAGCTCCATTCCTCCCACCATCGAACGCAAGGACCGCGAGCGTTATGTCAAGGTGAACGGTGTAATGGCCGACGGCTACTCACTTTCTGACGGTGTGGAATACGGACGCAGCTGCTATGAGAAGATGGACATCCCTCAGGGATGCAACATCCAGGTGGCTGGTACCTACGAGTCGCAGCAAGACTCTAACCGTGACCTGGGTATGCTGGGCATCATCATCATCATCCTGGTGTTCATCGTCATGGCCGCTCAGTTCGAGTCGCTCACCTACCCCTTCATCATCCTCTTCTCCATTCCCTTTGCCTTCCTGGGTATCGCACTCTCCATGGTGCTGACGGGTACGGACCTGAACATGATGTCTATGCTGGGTGGTATCATGCTTATCGGTATCGTGGTGAAGAATGGTATCGTGCTCATCGACTACACCACATTGCTGCGCGAACGCGGCTACGCAACGCTGCGTGCCACGACACAGGCTGCCCGCTCACGTCTGCGTCCTATCCTCATGACCACGCTCACCACCATCCTGGGTATGTTGCCCATGGCCCTGAGCCACGGTGTAGGTAGCGAGATGTGGCGTCCCATGGGTATTGCCATCATCGGTGGTCTGCTGGTTTCAACCATCATGACGCTCATCTACGTGCCCTCCATGTTCTGTATCTTCGGCGGTGTGGGCATCATCCGCAAGCGCAAGGCCAACGCCAAGCAGCGTGCATTGGATACTTACTGGTCAGAGCACAGCAGCGAGGAGCAATTGAACAAGAAGAACTTAGGTAAAAACAAGAAACAATGATTAAGACAGTATTCATATCCTACGACCAGGCACACAAGGAGGGAGTTCTGGAGGCACTTAGTGCTTCCCTCTGTAGGGGCTACACCCTGATTCCCGGTGTATGTGGCTGCGGCAGCAAGACGGGTGAACCCCACCTGGGTTCCCACGCCTGGCCCGCCATGAACGAGGCTATCCTCACCGTATGTGAGGAGGAGAAGGTGGCTCCGCTGCTGGAGCGCCTTCGCAAGCTGGACAAAGACAATCCCATGCTGGGCCTCCGTGCCTTTGTGTGGAACGTGGAGCAGACGCTCTGACAGACCCCATAAGTGGATTTTTTATCACCAATAACAAAGCAGCCAGCCTTTGGGTTCATCCAAGAGGCTGGCTGCTTTTTTGAAACGGCGGATTACCGCTGTGCCCAAATGTGGTAGGGGCTTATCAGAAGGGCAGGTCGTCACCTGCATCAGCAGCAGGGAGCGGACTGGCTGAGGGAGCGGCAGGGGCTGCGCTGGCGGGAGGGAAGGGAGCCTGGGCGGCAGGAGCAGCAGCGAAGGGGGCATCGGGAGCCACGGGAGCACCCGGCTGGGCAGCAGCCTGGAGGTTGCGGTCCACCTTCCAGGCACGGATGCTGTTGAACCAACGGCCCTGGTACTCATGGGCATCGATGTCGAAGGACACGACCATCGTCTCACCTACCTGTATGTTGAACTGCTGGATTCTATCGACGCCAAACACCTCGAAATTCATCTTGCGGGGGTACTGCTCAAGCGTTTCGAGCACGTAACTTGCACATCTCCACTCTGCTCCCGTACGGGCAGACACGCCGCTGCGCTCAGGCAGCACGGCAATGATTTTTCCGGTTATTTCCATAACTAAGTTTTATAATATATTAATAGGTTTGCACATAATGCGAAAAGATTGCGCGAAGATACGAATCTTTTTCGGGATAAACTAATTTTGCGCGTGTTTTTTTTGCTCATTCAACACAAATTGTTTATCTTTGCGCATAAAAAGCAAAATAACAAAACAATATATACTATGAATTTTACCGTATCCAGCTCGGCACTCTACAGCCGCCTTTCAGCAGCCAGCAAAGTGATGGTTTCCAAAAACTCCATGCCCATCCTCGACTGCTTCCTCTTTGACCTCCGCGACAACCGCCTCAAGCTCATTGCCAGCGACAGCGAGAAGTATTTCATCACTTCCATCGACATAATCGACATGACGGACAACGCCACGTTCTGCGTACCGGCCAAGACCATCATGGACTCCATCAAGGAACTGGCAGAACAGCCGCTCACCCTGGAATACAACCCCGAGACGCTGGAACTGGTAGGACGGCATCAGTCGGGCACCTTCAGCATCATGACCCAGCCCGCTGACCCCTTCCCCCTGCCCCAGCCCATCAATCCCGAATCCACCTCGCTGACCCTCACCGCCGATACGCTGCTCAACGGTATCAGCCGCTGCCTCTTTGCCACGGCCAACGACGAGATACGCCTCGTGATGACGGGTATCTTCATCGACATCAAAACCGACCACATCATCTTTGCCGGAACGGATGGCCGCAAGTTGGTACGCAACATCAACCGCAACGTACAGCCTGGTTTCGAGGGGGGATTCATCCTGCCCAAGAAGATTTCTACCATCCTCAAGGCCGTCATGTCAAAGGATGCCGGGGAGGTGACGCTGAACTTCGACGCAGAGAAGGCAGTCATCAAGACGGCAGACTATGAACTGTATTTCCGGTTGATTGAGGGTCGCTACCCCAACTACAACGCTGTCATACCGGCCAACAACCCCTACCAGGCCACCGTGAGCCGCCCTGCTCTCGTGGGTGCCCTGAAGCGTATCAGCGTGTTCTGCAACCAGAGCAGCGGTCTGATGAAGGTGCATCTGGAAAACAACCTGATGAAGCTGACAGGACAGGACAACGACTACGCCACGTCGGCAGAGGAGAACCTGTACTGCGAGTACGACAATGCGCCCATCAGCGTCGGCTTCAGCAGCCAGTTCATGCTGGAGATTGCCACCATCATGGACACGGAGTACATCACCCTGCAGTTGGCCGACCCCAGCCGTCCCGGCATCATTGTTCCCAGCGAACAGCCCGAAAACGAGGAGGTGCTGATGCTCCTCATGCCCATGATGCTCAACGATTAATGCTCTGACAGTATAAATATGAAACTGAATCTGAAGAACCCCATCATATTCTTTGACCTGGAGACCACAGGTATCGACATTGCCAAGGACCGCATCGTGGAACTCTGCTACATCAAGGTGGAGCCCAACGGCAACGAGGAGAGCCGCTCCATGCGCATCAATCCTACCATACACATCCCCGAGCAGGCCAGTCAGGTGCATGGCATCTATGACAGCGACGTGCAGGACTGCCCCACGTTCAAGGACGTGGCCCCCACGCTGGCCGCCACGTTCCGTGGATGTGACCTGGCCGGTTTCAACTCCAACCGCTTCGACATCCCGCTGCTCGTGGAAGAATTCATGAGGGCTGGGGTGCTGCTCGACCTGAGCAAGCGGAAATTCGTTGATGTGCAGAACATCTACCACAAACTGGAACGACGCACGCTCATCGCTGCCTACAAATATTACTGCGGCAAGGACCTGGAGAATGCCCACAGCGCGCTGGCCGACACGAGAGCCACCTACGAGGTGCTCATGGCGCAGCTGGACAAGTATCCCGATGACCTGAAGAATGACATCTCGTTCCTGGCTGACTTCAGCAAGATGACCAACAACGTGGATTATGCCGGACGCATCGTCTATAACGACAACGGGGAGGAGGTCATCAACTTCGGCAAGTACAAGGGTAAACTGGTGAAGGATGTCCTGAACAGCGACCCAGGCTACTATGCCTGGGTGCAGAATGCCGACTTCTCGCTCAACACAAAATATGTCTTCACGCAACTGAGGCTGAAATATGCCATGAACTGACAGCAGCATGTTGAAAGGAAAGAAAATCGTACTGGGCATCACGGGGAGCATTGCCGCCTACAAGGCTTGCTACCTCATCAGGGGCCTCATCAAGAAAGGGGCTGAGGTACAGGTGGTCATCACACCCGCTGGCAAGGAGTTCATCACGCCCCTCACCCTGAGTACCCTGACGCAGAAACCTGTGGTGAGCGAGTTCTTCTCGCGGGCTGACGGCAGTTGGCACAGCCATGTGGATCTGGGACTTTGGGCTGATGCCATGGTGATAGCCCCTGCCACGGCGAGCACGATAGGCAAGATGGCTCATGGCATAGCCGACAACATGCTCATCACTACCTACCTGAGCATGAAGGCACCGGTCTTCGTGGCTCCGGCCATGGACCTGGACATGTATGCCCACCCGAGCACGCAGCAGAACCTGCAGACGCTCCTCTCCTACGGCAACCACATCATAGAACCCGGCACGGGCTTCCTGGCCAGCAAGCTGGAGGGAAAGGGTCGTATGGAGGAACCCGAAAACATCATCGCCCGGCTGGAGGAATTCTTTGCCTCGCAACAGGACAAGGAGGAACTCCAGGGCAAGCGCATCCTGATAACCGCAGGTCCCACCTACGAGAAGATTGACCCCGTGCGCTTCATTGGCAACTATTCCAGCGGCAAGATGGGACTGGCCTTGGCAGAGGAATGTGCCAGGAGAGGGGCTGAGGTGGAACTGGTATGCGGCCCCGTACAGCTCACCACGTCGCATCCCGGCATACACCGCACGGACGTGGAGAGTGCCCGGGAGATGTACGAGGCTGCCACTACCGTGTTCCCCCAATGCGAGGCAGGCATCCTCTGTGCGGCAGTGGCAGACTTCACCCCGGCGGACGTGGCCGACCGCAAAATCAAGCGGGAAGCTCTGGCTGAGGAGCAGGGAGAACTGGTGCTGCACCTGCAGCCCACGCGCGACATTGCCAAAGCCCTGGGACAGATGAAGAAGACGGGACAGGTCTTGGTGGGATTCGCTCTGGAGACGCACGACGAGCGTACCCATGCCTTGGAGAAACTGGAGAAGAAGAACCTGGACTTCATCGTCATGAACTCGCTGCAGGATGCAGGGGCAGGATTCCGTCACGACACGAACAAGGTGACTATCATCTCTCACGACGGCTCCACGACTTTCCCGCTGAAGGACAAGAAGGAGGTGGCAGCCGACATCATTGACGAACTGCAAAAAAGATTGTAAGGTGCTAAGAATCATACTCATACTTTGCTTTATCCTGGGAAACCTGACCTCGGAAGCACAGGAACTGCAGGTGAAGCTGACCATCAACCACCAGCAGGTGGGCAATACGACACGTACGGACATCTTCGAGGCCTTGCAGGAGAAGATGACGAACTTCCTCAACGAGAAGACATGGACCACCATGCATTTCCGTGAGAACGAACGCATAGAGTGCAGCATGACCTTGGTGGTCAACACCTACAGCAATACGGACAACTCGTTCAAGTGCAACCTGCTGCTCACGGCCAGCCGCCCTGTCTTTGACAGCAGCTATACCACGGCCACTTATTCGGTCAACGACAAGCACTTCGACTTCACCTTCCAGCCTACCGACCAGTTGGAATTTGCAGGCAGCGACCGTCTGGACAACAACCTCGTGGCGCTGCTGGCTTACTATGCCTATATGGTGATAGGCTACGACATGGACAGCATGTCGCCCCTGGGGGGTACTCCCTATTTCCAGATAGCAGAGGACATCGTGACGAACGCCGAGTCGCTGGGTTATCCGGGCTGGAAGGCCTTCGATGACAACAGGAACCGCTTTGCCTTGCTCAACGACCTCATGGACGGAGCCATGGAACCCTACCGCAAGCTTATCTACAAGTACCACCGCGAGGGACTGGACCACATGACGGAGGACACCGAGGCTGCCAGGACGGCCATCACGGAGGCCATCACCCTCCTGGACGAGGCACACCAGGCCAAGAGCATGAGTCTGCTGCCTCAGATCTTCACGGAGTATAAAAGGGACGAACTGGTGAACATCTACCAGGGCAAGGGGAAACGGGAGGAACGGGAGGCCGTCTATAAGGTTCTCTTCGACATCGACCCCTCACAGAGTGATAACTGGGATAAAATAAAGAACTGAAACTGATGCTGAAGCATTTATATATTCAGAACTACGCGCTCATCGAAACGCTGGACATTGACTTCGAGAATGGATTCTCCATCATCACCGGCGAGACGGGAGCGGGAAAGTCCATCCTGCTGGGAGCCATCGGACTGCTCCTGGGACAGCGGGCTGACAGCAAGGCCATACGGCAGGGAGCGCAGCGTTGCATCATCGAGGCTACCTTCGACGTGGCCCGCTATGCCATGGAATCTCTCTTCGAAGAGATGGACGTGGATTACGATGGCGGGGAGTGTATCGTACGCCGCGAACTGACGGCTGCGGGCAAGAGCCGCTCCTTCATCAACGACACGCCGGTGGGACTGGCACAACTGAAGGCGCTGGGCGAACAGCTCATCGACATCCACTCCCAGCACCAGAACCTGCTGCTGGCCAAGGAGGATTTCCAGCTGAAGGTACTGGATCTGCTGGCACAGAACCAGCCTGACAGGGAACGCTACGGAAAACTCTTTGCAGACTACAGGAACACGAAGAAACAACTAGAGGAAGCCAGGGAGCAGGCTCACGCTGACAAGGATGAGGAGGACTACCTGGCGTTCCAGCTCAGCCAGCTGGAGGAAGCCCACCTGCAGGAAGGGGAAGAAGAGGAACTGGAACAGGAACAGCGGACGCTGGAACATGCCGAGGAAATCAAGTCGG
>CALZGT010000044.1 GCA_945787235.1 uncultured Prevotellaceae bacterium | reverse complement strand
CTGTAGGGACGTGCGTCCTCCACCTTGAACATCTTGGGTATGGAGGGACCGAAGATGTCGCAGTCCAGCAGTCCCACCCTGTGCCCCAGACGGGCCAGCGAGACAGCCAGGTTGGCGGCCACGGTGCTCTTGCCCACGCCTCCCTTGCCGCTGCTCACGGCGATGATGTTCTTTACTCCCGGCAGCAGGTCGGGCAGGTCCGGACGCGGTGCCTGCAGGCTCTTGGTCTTGATTTCCACCTCAGCATCCTTGGAGGCAAAGGCATGAATGGCAGCCTCGCTGGCCTTGACGATGGACTTGATGAAGGGGTCGGTGGGCTTGTCGAAGATGAGGGTGAAGCTGACGTGCAGGCCGCTGATGCGCAGGTCGTCCTCCACCATCTTCATCTCCACGATGTTCTTGCCCGTGCCAGGGTAGCGTACCGTGGCCAGGGCATCCATGATGAGTTTGGGATAGAGTGATTCCATATGCTTTTGACTATTGATGAATTTAGGTGGGAATTTATAGAACCCACTTTACTTGCTTACCTCCAGGCTGGAACGCTTCTCGCGGCTGTAGCTGCGGTACTCGTCGAGGGGAATCTCCACATCGGGTTCCACCAGCGTGCCCTCCAGCGGCAGCCGGAAGCGCAGGTACTTGATGTCGATGCCGCGTGCCCTCCACATGGACTCGTAGTAGGTCTGCAGGGAACGGGCCTCGCCGGTCTGTTCCCCCTCTTCCTGGTAGAGTTGCCGTGTGCACACCTCGGTGGGCAGGTGGTTAGCCTTGAGCATCTCCTCAGTGTAGGTGAAGAGGAAGTTGCTGTCCGTCTTGAGGTGGATGAGTCCGCCCTCCTGCATGAACTGGCGGTAGCGTTGCAGGAAGAAGGTGGAGGAGAGTCGCTTGGTGGCCTTCTTCATCTGGGGGTCGGAGAAGGTGAGCCATATCTCGCTGACCTCACCCGGAGCGAAGAACTGCTGAATGAACTCGATGTGCGTGCGCAGGAAGGCCACGTTCTTCATCCCGTGCTGCAGGGCATCCTGGGCTCCCGTCCACATGCGTGCCCCCTTGATATCCACCCCGATGAAGTTCTTGGAGGGACAGAGGCGTCCCAGCCCCACGGTGTATTCACCGCGTCCGCATCCCAGTTCCAGGACGATGGGGTTGTCGTTGTGGAAGAAGTCAGAGTGCCACTTGCCCCTCAGGGGGAAGTCACCCTGCTGCATCACGGCGAAGGGACACTCGATGACCAGCGGGTTGGCTGCCATTTCGGCAAATTTTGCTAATTTTCCTTTTCCCATTCTTTCTTATTCTCGTTTCTCTTTCCAACTTTGCTTTTTCTTTGTGTACGGTGTAGCCTGACAGACTGCCGTGCATCTCCCGCCTTTCAGCAGTGAGTCCCCCTCCCGTCCCTTGTGTGGAGGCGGGAGGAGGTCTCGCTCAGCGTGTTGCCTATGACTACCGTATGTCGATGACCGGTATGTTGTCCTTGTCATTGTAGTAGAGGTTCTCGCCGGCCATGCCCCATATGAAGGTATAGAAGTAAGTGCCGGCTGCGGCATGCATGGACCACTCGGGCGACATGATGGCCTGCTCGTTGTGGAGCCATACGTTGCGGCTCTCCTGGGGCTGTCCCATGACGTGGCTGATGGTCTGGTCCTCAGGCAGGTTGAAGTAGTAGTAAGCCTCGATACGGCGGCCATGCGTGTGGGGCGGCATGGTGTTCCACACGGCACCCGGATTGAGCTGCGTGAGACCCAGCTGCAGCTGGCAGGGGCCTTCAGTGAGCACGTCGTTGACGATGAGCTTATATACGGTGCGGCTGTTGGCCTCCTCGGTGGTACCCACGGGGCCCCATACGGCGGCCTTCAGGCTGCCCTTCCTGCCGTCCAGCGTCACCCACTGGGTCTTGTAGTGCTGGTGGGCCGTGGCGGAGTTAAGGTAGAACTTGGCAGGCTTGGAGGTATCCTTGCTGCGGAACTCCACGCTCTTGTTCACGTCCTTGTCCTTGCCCACGTGTCCGCGTCCGATGTAGAGTGCCTCCTTGGGCTGCAGGGGGTATTCCTTGCCGTCCACGATGACGGTGCCCTCACCCTGTCCGCAGTTCACGACACCCAGTTCGCGGTTGTAGAGGAAGTACTTCTCCTTGATGGTCTTATCCACGTCGAGACCCAGTTCGAAGAAGTTCTCCAGCCGGAGCGTCTGGTGTACGGGCATGGCTCCTCCGAAGATGAAGCGGTCATAGTGGCTGTAGGTGAGCAGGATGGAGTCGGCCTCCATCACCTTCTCCATGACGAAGCGCTCGCGGAGCGTCTTGGTGTCGTAGTGCTTCACGTCCTCGGGGTGGCAGGCTGTCTGGAAGCGTACATGCTGGCGGCCTACGTAGCGGTCGGCCTCCTGGGCTTGCATCATCTGGCTGCCCATGAGGCAGGCAGCCAGCAGTGTGGCGAATGATTTCTTGTTCATGATTCCTTTAAAGAGTTAGTTTTATGATGTTTGGTTGTTGTAATTGGATTACTTCTTCTGAGAGGCCAGGATGCGTGCCCTGTTCCAGGCCACCATGCCCACGGTGAGGAGGACGAGCAGTCCGGCTCCCACGTACTTGAGGTACTTCACTGCGCTGTAGATGAGCATGGCCAGGGGCGAGGAGGCAAAGTCGATGGCACCGGCCTCAAAGCCCTCGGGTACGGCTACCGACTTGTCCTCGGGATGAACCTCAGCCACGGAGCGTGCCGCCAGGGTGAAGTCGGGGGCCATGAGGGTGACGAAGTAGAGTCCGATGGAGATGACCACGAGTCCCACGATGAAGCTGCGCAGCACGTTGCCCTGGGTGAAGGGGAGCACCATGACGAAGACGTAGAACATGCCCGCCAGCGAGGCCAGGGGCAGGAACTGGTTGCCGGGGAGAGCCACGGCCAGTACCAGCGTGACGGGGATGAGCAGCAGGCTCACCACGAGGGTGGTGGGGTGGCCGATGACCAGGGCGGGCGACATGCCGATATAGAGCTCCTTCTTGTCGCCGTAGCGGCGGGCAATGAGTTCGCGCGTGGCCTCGCTGATGGGCTTCAGGCCCTCGATGAAGAGGCCCGTGATGCGCGGGATGAGTTCCATGACGGCTCCCATCTTGATGCCCAGGCCGAGCGTCACGGGGATGTTGTCAACCACGGCCTGCCAGCTCTCGCAGGCCAGGCAGCCGATGAGGATGCCGATGATGACACCCAGCACCAGGGGTTCGCCGAAGAGGCCGAACTTCTTCTTCATGCCTTCCGAGTCGATGTGTACCTTGTTGATGCCCGGCACGTAGTCGAGGGCCTTGTTGATGACGATGGCAAAGGGCATGAAGCCCTGGCAGAAGGGTTGCGGTATGCTGATGCCCTCCATGCCCGGATAGAACTGCTGGAAACGCTTGGCGGTGAGGTCGGCCAGCACCAGGGTGATGATGTAGCAGACGATGGCGCCGAAGAAGCCCCAGCCGATGCTGCCCGTCATGAAGAAGACCACGGCCCCGATGAAGGCAAAGTGCCAGTAGTTCCACAGGTCGATGTTGACGGTCTTGGTGCAGCCCAGACCCAGCAGCACGAGGTTGATGGCCAGGCACACGGGGATGATGAAGGAGCCTACCAGCGTGTTGTAGGCCACCGAGGCGGCGGCCGGCCAGCCCATGTCAAAGACCTGGAGCTTGAGGTCGTAGATGTCCGAAACGCTCTGCAGCGCTGGACCCAGGGCACTGGTGAGGAGGCCCGTGATGACTCCCAGTCCCACGAATCCTACGCCCACGTAGAGTCCGCTCTTCAGGGCCTTGCTGAACTTGATGCCGATGCACACACCCAGGATGGTGAAGATGATGGGCATCATGACGGCGGCTCCCAGGGCTATGATGTAGCCAAAGAAGCCTTCTAATCCTTGTAAGATGGTTTCCATGTTTTCTTTTAGTTAGTTTTTGATTGGTTAGATGATTCTTTTCAGCGGAACGAGAACGTGGTGTGGCCTATGTTCTTGCCATCAGCAAAGATGTCGGCACGGTAGGTACCTGCAGAGAGTGTCTCAGCCACGTCCCAGTAGGTCGTAACCTCAATCTCCTCGCCCGTATATTCGATGTCCTTGCGCATGGAGTACTCCAAGGTGCGGTTCTCGTAGGTGAAGGAGCCTCCACGGGTCAGTACGTCGCCCAGCGGGGTGGTGATGCGCACGAAGACGCTGCGGTTGCCGGCCTGGGCCGTGACGTTGCGGCTGATGCTGAAGGACACGACGAACTTCTTCACGTCCTTGATCTTCTCCGTGGCCTTGCCCCGCTTGTTGTTGCCCTGGGCATGGATGTTGGTGGCATCCAGCTGGGCCGCGATGGTGACCTTCTCCGTCAGTTCCTCACGCTCGGTGTTGAGGCTGCTGATATGTTGCTGCTGCTGCTCGTTGGCGGCGCGCAGGTTCTGGTTCTCGTTGTTCAGCCGCTCGTTGAGGCGCTGCAGCGAATCTACCTGGTGTACCATGTCCTTGAGGATGGCTCGCAGCGTCTTGAGTTCTTCCTTCAGACGCTTGATTTCCTTCGCATTGCTGGCCTTGGTGCGCTGCAGTTCTGCCAGAGCCTCCTCGGCACGTTTCTGCTCCGCTTCCAGCTGGGCTATGAGCGAGTCGTTGTTGATCTGCATGCGCATCTCCTGGTACTGGCGGGCAAAGCTCTCGTACTCGTTGGCCATCTCTGCCTTCTCTATCTCGGCCAGTTCGCGCAACTGTTCCAATTCCTGTTTTTCTGCCTCTCTCTGGGCTGAGTCCGTGCAGGCACTCAGCAGGATGATGCCACAGGCACTAACTACATGTTTCAGCTTCATAAGTATCGTGTATTTGCATATTTCGTGCAAAGATACAAAGTTTTTCGTTTCTTGCAAAATTAATATGGATTATAGTTTGCAAGTACGGAATAATTTTATATCTTTGCGCACAAAATATAGTTTGTGAAGCCGTTTAGGAAACTGATACCCTGAGAAAACAACCAGAATATTATTATAAAAAGGTAAACGCACATGAAGAAGTACATTCTTATGCTGTTGGCTGCCGCCGGCATCTCTGCCGCCTCGGCCCAAAAAGTGACGTTGCTGAACAGGCACACCGTACAGGTGCAGCTCAAGTCGGGACAGATGATGTATCTCGACTTTTACGGCAACAACATCTTCCGCCTCTTCCAGGACCCTGCGGGAGGCGAACTCCGCGACCCTGCGGCTCAGCCTGCGGCACAGATTCTCGTGGATAACCCGCGCCGGGAGGTCAGCCTCTCCCTCCAGGGCAACACGGTGCAGACACCCGCACTCTCCCTCACGGTCAAGGCCGGGGGACAGCTGGAGGTGAAGCACCGCGAGGGCAGCCTCAGCCGTCAGGCCGGAGAGCAGCAGCGCGTGCTGGAGATACGGCCCGCTGAGTTCAAGAAGGGAAAGACGCAGCTGACGCTGAGCAAGGAGGCCAAGGACCACTTCTACGGAGGTGGATGCCAGAACGGACGTTTCAGCCATCAGGGACAGCGCATCGCCATCGTCAACACCAACAACTGGGTGGATGGCGGAGTGGCTAGTCCGGCACCTTTCTATTGGAGCACCTCGGGTTACGGCGTGATGGGCTATACCTTCACCCCGGGACAGTATGACTTTGCCCAGGAAGGGCAGGTGACCCTCATGCACGAGACTTCCTACCTCGACTATTTCTTTATGTTCAACACCTATTCTCTCGGGTTGCTCAACGACTACTACCAGCTCACGGGCAATCCCGTCCTGCTGCCCAAGTTCGGATTCTACGAGGGGCACCTCAATGCCTACAACCGTGACTACTGGACGGAGAAGGAGGGCGGATTCATGCTCTATGAGGACGGCAAGCGCTACAACGAGAGCCAGAAGGACAACGGGGGCATACGCGAGAGCCTGAACGGCGAGAAGAACAACTATCAGTTCTCGGCACGGGCCGCCATTGACCGCTACCTGGACAACGACATGCCCCTGGGATGGTTCCTGCCCAACGATGGTTACGGGGCCGGCTACGGACAGACGGAGACGCTCGACGGCAACGTGCAGAACCTCCGCGAGTTCGGGGAGTATGCACGCAGCAAGGGTGTCGAGATAGGTCTCTGGACACAGAGTGACCTGCATCCCAAGGAGGGTGTGGAGGCACTCCTGCAGCGTGACATCGTCAAGGAGGTGCGCGATGCTGGCGTGCGCGTTCTCAAGACGGACGTGGCATGGGTCGGTGCGGGCTATTCCTTTGGTCTGAACGGTGTGGCCGACGTGGCGCAGATTATGCCTTACTACGGAGACAATGCGCGTCCCTTCATCATCACCCTCGACGGCTGGGCCGGCACGCAGCGCTATGCGGGCATCTGGACCGGCGACCAGACGGGAGGTGAGTGGGAGTATATCCGTTTCCACATTCCTACCTATATCGGCTGCGGTCTCTCAGGTCAGCCCAACGTGAGCAGCGACATGGATGGTATCTTCGGCGGCAAGAACATGCCCGTCAACATCCGTGACTTCCAGTGGAAGACCTTCACGCCCATGCAGCTCAATATGGACGGGTGGGGCAGCAACCCCAAGTATCCGCAGGCATTGGGCGAACCGGCTACGAGCATCAACCGAAATTACCTGAAGCTCAAGGCGGTCCTCATGCCTTATACTTATACCCTGGCAAGGGAGGCCGTGGATGGCAAACCCATGATTCGTGCCATGTTCCTGGAGGACGAGCAGGCTTCTGACTTCCTCATGGGCACCGCCACTCAGTATCAGTTCATGTACGGTGCCGACATGCTGGTGGCTCCTATTTATAAGGAGACGCGTATGGACAAGGAGGGCAACGACGTGCGCAACGGCATCTACCTGCCCAAGGGTATGTGGATGGATGTCTTTGACGGCAAGGTGTATGAGGGCGGACGCATCCTCAACGACTTTGCCTCGCCCATCTGGAAACTGCCTGTCTTCGTGCGCCTGGGGGCTGTCATCCCTGTCACCGAGGCTCACAACACGCCCGACAAGGCTCGCCGTGACTTGCTGAAGCTCTGGATTGTACCGGGCGAAAAGCACGAGTTCCGCCTCTATGATGATGACGGCAAGACGGATGCTTACCTCCGGGGGGAGGCTACGGAGCAGCTCCTCACCAGTTCGCTGGATGCCAAGGGGCGCCTCACGGTGAAGTGTGGCAAGGCCAAGGGTGGCTACGAGGGCTTTGTCCGGGAGAAGGAGGTCAGCCTCGTTATCCCGCTCAACGGCGAGGGCAGCTACGGCAAGGTGGTGGCCAAGGTGAACGGCAAGAAGGTGGCTGCCAGCGTCAAGCTGGCTGAGGAACCCACGCTCTTTGCGGCCTATATGCCTGCCCTCAAGCAGCAGATTCCCGTTGTGAAGCAGCTCTGCATCACGCTGCAGGACAAGGTGGATGTCACGGCTTGCGAGGTGACGGTCGAGGTGGATGGCATCAGGCTGGACCTCGACAATCCCGACCTGGCCTCGACGGGGACGCTCCAGGCACCCAAGGCTTCCCTCACACCCGATGGGGCTTACTGGCTTACACCGCGCTGGGAGGCCGTGCAGAATGCTGACTACTATGAGATTGCCTATGACGGACAGACCTACAGCACCATCAAGCAGCTCTCCTATACTATCGATGGACTCCAGGCGGAGACGCGCTACGAGATGAAGTTGCGTGCCGTCAACAAGGAGGGAGCCAGCGAGTGGACTTCGCTGGCAGCCACCACGCTGGCCGACCCCTTGCAGCATGCCGTACGGGGCGCACGGGCGGAGACATCGTGCGAGAACCAGGGTGGACAGGGTGCCAACCATCTCGTGGACTTCGACGAGGCCAGCATCTGGCATACGGCATGGAGTGGTAATGCTGTGCCCTTCGACCTGACCATCGACCTCCGCAGTGTCAATGTGCTCGACAAGCTGCAGTACATGCCTCGTCCCGATGCCGGAAATGGTACCATCCTCAAGGGTACGTACGAGGTGAGTCTGGACCGCCTGGAGTGGACGCCCTGCGGTGAGTTCAGCTGGGCTCGCAACGGAGAGGTCAAGGAACTGACCTTCCAGACCAGGCCCACGGCGCGCTTCGTGCGCTTCCACGTCACTGAGGCGGTGGGCAACTTTGGCAGCGGGCATCAGATTTATGTCTTCCGTGTGCCTGGCAGCGAGTTCTACATCCCGGGCGACATCAACAAGGATGGACGCATCGACGAGAACGACCTTACTTCCTACACCAACTATACGGGTCTGCGCAAGGGGGATGGCGACTTTGAGGGTTATATCTCTAAGGGTGACCTCAACCGCAACGGACTCATCGATGCCTACGACATCTCGGCGGTGGCCGTCGAACTGGAGGGTGGCGTGAGCAGCCGCAAGGTGCCGGCCGTGGAGGGTCAGGTGACCGTCAAGGCGGACAAGACGGCCTTCAATGCGGGGGACGAACTGACCATCACCGTCGAGGGCAAGGGCTTGAAGAGTGTCAATGCGCTGAGCCTCTGCCTGCCCTACGATGCCACGCTCCTCGAGTATGTGGGCGTGCAGGCTGACGGCATCGCTCAGATGTACAACATGACCTACGACCGTCTGCATACCGATGGGCACAAGGCACTCTATCCTACCTTCGTCAATCTGGGTGAACTGCCTTACGCCGAGGGCGACAAGGTGCTCTTTACCCTCAAGATGCGTGCCAAGAAGAAGGGTAAGTTTGCCCCGAAGTACTACGATGGCATGCTGGTAGATAAGTACCAGAATGTGGTGAAGTTCTGAAAAAATGTAGGGTGAAGGGGTGATTCCACCCGGATAGGACCCGACCGACGAAATGGGCCGGGAGAGGGGGCTGAAAAGCTGCTTCTCCCGGCTCTTCTTGTCAAGTGTCGGATAATGAGGTACTTCCATGTCTTTTCTCCTTTAAATGGAACGGGGTTGTACAATGGAATTTTCCTTTTGGAAAACTTTTTGCTATTACAAAAATCGTAAACCCCAGAAAATCAACGCCAGTTGATTTTGTTTTGGACAACTTTGTGATTCTTTAAAAAGAAAAGTTTGCTGAAAATGAAGATTTCTTCCCGAATTATTTGCAAGTTATTGTCCTTTGTTGTATCTTTGCACACGTTTTCGAGAAGGTAGAAAGATGTGGTTCACCCAACTTTCCCATTCTCAATATAATAGCAGTGTTAACCCCCTAAAACCCCAACCTTAGAATGATACAGACCGTAGTAAAGAGAGACGGACGCATAGTCGGTTTCAACCAGGAGAAGATTGCAGCTGCCATCCGCAAGGCTATGTTGGCCACCGACGCAGGCGACGATGCGGCACTCATCAGTCAGATAACCGACCGCATTGCCATGAAGGGCAAGAGCCAGATGACCGTGGAGGCCATCCAGGACATGGTGGAGCTGGAACTCATGAAGAGCGCGCGCAAGGACGTGGCCAAGAGCTACATCAGGTACCGCGACCAGCGTAGCATTGCCCGCAAGGCCAAGACGCGCGACATCTTCCTGGAGATTATCAACATCAAGTCCAATGACGTGACGCGCGAGAATGCCAACATGAATGCCGACACGCCGGCGGGTATGATGATGAAGTTCGCCAGCGAGACGACGAAGCCTTTCGTCGATGACTATCTCCTCAGCGAGGAGGCTCGCGAGGCCTGCAAGCACAACTACCTCCACATCCACGACAAGGACTACTATCCCACCAAGTCGCTCACCTGCGTGCAGCATCCTCTGGACCACATCCTCAAGGGGGGATTCCGTGCCGGACACGGAGAGAGCCGCCCCGCCAAGCGCATCGAGACGGCCAGCATCATGGGCTGCATCTCCATGGAGACGGCACAGAACGAGATGCATGGCGGACAGGCCATACCGGCATTCGACTTCTACCTGGCTCCTTACGTGCGCAGCTCATATATAGAAGAGGTGAAGGAACTGGAGAATCTCTCCGGACAGGACCTCAGCGACCTCTACGAGGCTCCCATCGAGGACTACCTGAACCTCTCGCTCGAAGGACTGGAGGGGAAGGAGCGCATGAAGCAGCATGCCATCAACCAGACCGTGGGACGTGTCCACCAGGCCATGGAGGCTTTCATCCACAACATGAATACCATCCACAGCCGAGGCGGTAACCAGGTGGTGTTCTCCAGCATCAATTATGGCACGGACACGTCGGCCGAGGGACGCTGCATCATACGCGAACTGTTGCGCTCTACCTACGAGGGTGTGGGTGGCGGACAGACGGCCATCTTCCCCATCCAGATCTGGAAGAAGAAGCGTGGGGTGAGCTACCTGCCCGAGGACCGCAACTATGACCTCTACAAGTATGCCTGCCAGGTTACGGCACGCCGGTTCTTCCCCAACTTCATCAACCTCGATGCTACGTACAACCAGAATGAGAAGTGGGACATCAACGACCCGGAGCGTTACAAGTGGGAGTGTGCTACCATGGGATGCCGTACGCGTGTCTTCGAGAACCGTTTCGGACCCAAGACTTCCATCGGACGCGGCAACCTTTCCTTCTCTACCATCAACATCGTGGGCATGGCTATCGAGTGCATGGGCATTGAGGACAAGCAGGAGCGCATCGATGCTTTCATGGCAAAGCTCGACCACATGCTCTCTGTCACTGCACAGCAGCTCCATGACCGCATGCAGTTCCAGAAGACGGCTTTCGCCAAGCAGTTCCCGCTCGTCATGAGCTCACTCTGGCTGGGAAGCGAGAACCTGGGGCCCAACGACACCATCGAACCTGTCATCAACCAGGGTACGCTGGGTATCGGTTTCATCGGACTGGCAGAGTGTCTCGTGGCTCTCGTGGGCAAGCATCACGGTGAGAGTGAGGAGGCTCAGGAACTGGGTATTCGCATCGTTACCTACATGCGCGACCGTGCCAACGAGTTCAGCGAGAAGTACCAGCACAACTACAGCATCCTGGCAACGCCTGCCGAGGGTCTCTCAGGACGCTTCACGCGTGGCGACAAGAAGCGGTTCGGCATCATTCCCGGCATTACCGACCGCGAGTATTATACCAACTCCAACCATGTGCCCGTCTATTATAAGTGTTCGGCTCGCCACAAGGCGGAGATTGAGGCTCCCTACCATGACCTCACGCGCGGAGGCCACATCTTCTACGTGGAGATTGATGGCGATGCCACGCACAACCCTGAGGTGGTAATGCGCATCGTGGACATGATGGACAAGTACAACATGGGTTACGGCTCTGTCAACCACACCCGCAACCGCTGCATGGACTGTGGTGCTGAGAATACCGAGAAGGAACTCAAGGTATGTCCCAAGTGCGGCAGCGAGCACATCGACCGTCTGCAGCGCATTACGGGTTATCTGGTGGGTACTACCGACCGCTGGAACAAGGCAAAACTCTCTGAGTTGAATGACCGTGTCACACATAGCTGAGAAGATGAAGCTGCGTATTCTTGACATATTGGAGGACACCACGGTGGATGGTCCCGGTTTTCGTACCAGCATCTATTGCTCGGGCTGCGCTCATGCCTGCCCGGGATGCCACAACCCGCAGTCATGGGACATCAATGCGGGAAAGTGGACGGAGGTCGGGGACATCCTCAAGGTCATCCTCGCGGATCCTTTTGCCGACGTGACCTTCACGGGTGGGGACCCCATGTACCAGCCGGAGGGTTTCACCGAACTGGCCCGGGCCATCCGCGAGAGTTCTGACAAGAGCATCTGGTGCTACACGGGCTTCACCTTCGAGGTGCTTCTCCGCAAGCCTGCCACGCGTGCCTTGCTGCAGTACCTTGATGTACTGGTGGATGGCCCCTTCAAGCAGGAGCTTCGTGACGGGGACCTTCTCTATCGTGGGAGTCGCAACCAGCGTCTCATTGACGTAAAGGCTTCTCTTGAGCAGAATAGGGTAGTGCTTTGGCAGTCTCCCATGGCCTTGGTCAGCTGACCCTCCTGGTCTTCACCCCTCAATGAACCAGCTCCGTCCCTTTATGGGGCTTCAGCTCAAAAATAAAGGTAGAACCTACCTTGTGAACAACACAGAAGTTCCGGTCAGCTCATGTGGCTGTACCGGAACTTCTTTTTCTTCTTTCGTAGTCACCGTTCCCAGCGTTTTCCGCCAGGCCTTACCTGTAGCACCTGAAGATATCCTCCACCCGTCTCTTGTCCATTTTTGGGGTGAAGAGGCTCACTAGGCCCACTACGGCGAAGCCGCCCACCATGGCCACGGCACCGCAGTCAATGGGGTTGAGCAGTGCATTGCCCATCATCATATTGACCACCGTGAGTCCCACGCCCCACGCGAAGCAGGCCCACACGCTGGCGCGTGTCACGCCCTTCCAATAGAGTCCCAGCATGAAGGGAGCCAGGAAGGCACCGGCCAGTGCTCCCCAGGAGATGCCCATCAGCTGTGCGATGAACTGGGGTGGATTGAGGGCTATCATCAGGGACAGCACGATGAAGAAGACGATGAGCACGCGCATCACGATGACCTTCCTGCGTTCTATCCTGAGAGCCACCTGCTCATTGATGCTTCCGCTCTCCACCTCGTCCTCAGCGGCCTTCTTGTCACGGTAGATGAGGTCGAGCGTCATCGTGGAGGAGGAGGTGAGTACCAGCGAGGCCAGCGTGGACATCGAGGCAGAGAGTACCAGCAGCACCACGAGGGCGATGAGGATGTCGGGAAGGGTCTCCAGCATCGAAGGCACGATGCTGTCGTAGGCATAGCGTCCACTCGTTGCATTGAAGGCGGGCTCAGGGAAGAGACGGCCGAAGGAGCCGAGGAAATAGCAGCCGCCTGCCACTACAAGGGCGAAGAGGGTGGAGATGATGGTGCCGCGGCGAATGGCACTCTCGTCCGTGATGCTGTAGAACTTGCCTACCATCTGGGGAAGTCCCCAGGTGCCGAGTGAGGTGAGTACCACCACACCGAAGAGGCTCAGTGGACTGGGGCCGAACCACGAGGCGAAGTCGCCCTCACAGAAGGCGGCGAAGAGACTGCCTCCACTCTCCAGGTCGTGCTGTGTGGGTACCTGCTGGGCCATCTTCTCCACAGCGGCACTGAGGCCACCCTGCTGCTGCAGTACGACGCAGATGACCGTAGTGATGCCGAACAGCATGATGATGCCCTGAATGAAGTCGTTGATGGCCGTGGCCTTGTAGCCGCCCAGGATGACATAGACGGCGGTCAGGCAGGCCATGATGATGGCGCAGTAGGTGTAGGGGATACCGAAGCCCATCTCGAAGAGTTTGCTGATGCCCATATATACGCCTGCGGTATAGGGGATGAGGAACACGAAGGCGATGAGGCTCGCGGCTATGCGGAGTCCTTCGTCCCCGTAGCGTGTGCCGAAGAAGTCGGGCATGGTGCGGCTCTGGATGTGGTGGGTCATCTGGCGCGTCTTCTTGCCCAGCACTATCCAGGCCAGCAGCGAACCTATCACGGCATTGCCTATGCCTATCCACGAGGCCGAGAGGCCGTACTTCCATCCGAACTGCCCTGCGTAGCCTACGAAGACCACGGCCGAGAAATAGCTCGTGCCGTAGGCAAAGGCTGTCAGCCAGCCTCCCACGTTGCGTCCGCCCAGGACGAATCCATCTACTGAGTTTGCCTGTTTGCGGGAATAGATTCCCACTCCGACCATAATGCACAGGAAGATTATGGTCAATGTTACTTTGATAATCATTATTCTGTTTGTTCTCTAA
>CALZGT010000043.1 GCA_945787235.1 uncultured Prevotellaceae bacterium | reverse complement strand
CCGTCAAAAATCGTATCTACCTCACAGATTTTATAGGTGTGTTTTACCCGGTATTCCGACACGAAATCCTCGAACTGCTCCAGGGCACCGTTGAAGACGTTGAGGTCAACCCGTCCCTTTATGCCACGCACGCCGGCTGCCAGCATCCACCTTCTGTTCAATTTGGGTCTTGAAAATAATCTCATCATGGTTTTGTTTCGGGGCACAAATATACAAAAAAAACTGAGAGCAGCAGCCTACAAAACAGAAAACTTTCCCATTTTAACAAGGAAAGACAGTAAAAAACGGGCAAAGAACACCATATTATTTGCGTATATGGGAGAAAAGTCGTACCTTTACACCGAAAAAACCATGCATAACGAATAGTTGAAAACAGAAAACAGTACATTACTAACTAAATAACTGATTTAACCAACAACAATGAGAATCAAAAACATCCTTCTCGGAGCCTTCCTGACAGCCGGAATCTCCGCCTCAGCCCAGGACAACACCATCACGGTGGAAACAGCCAAACTGGGAGCCCCCGTGCAGCCTACCATGTATGGTATCTTCTTTGAGGACATCAACTACGCTGCCGATGGCGGTCTGTATGCCGAACTGGTAATAAACCGCTCGTTCGAGTTTCCCAACCCCTTTGCCGGATGGGACATCTCCGGCAAAGTCACCCTGCAGAACGATGGCCCCTTCGACAAGAATCCCCATTATGTACGTCTGGCTCCCTCTGGACACAACGACAAGCACACCATGATTGAGAACCACGGATTCTTCGGCATGGGACTGAAGAAGGGGGCGGCATACCGATTCACAGTTTGGGCACGCTGTCCCGAAGGCGGCAACTCCAAGATATGGATTGACCTGGTAGATAATGCCACCATGGGAGAGGACCAGAAACTGGGCAACGGCGGCATTGAGGTATCAGGCAAGGAGTGGAAAAAATACACCCTCGTGCTGAAGGCCGGCAAGACCATAGAGAGAGCCCACCTGCGCGTATGGGGTGACAGCCGCGTGACCACTGACCTGGAGCACGTCAGCCTCTTCCCCGTTGATACGTACAATGGAGATGAGAACGGTATGCGCAAGGACCTGGCACAGGCACTCTTCGACATGAAGCCCGGCGTGTTCCGCTTCCCCGGAGGATGCATCGTGGAGGGTACCGACCTGGCCACGCGCTACCAGTGGAAGAACACGGTAGGCCCTGTAGAGAACCGTCCGCTGAACGAGAACCGCTGGCACTACACCTTCACCAGCCGTTACTACCCCAACTATTTCCAGAGTTACGGACTGGGCTTCTACGAGTATTTCCGTCTGTCTGAGCAGATTGGTGCAGAACCTCTTCCCGTGCTGAACGTAGGCATGAGCTGTCAGTTCCAGAACAACATCCGCAACGAGAAGAAGGTTCACGTGGCCATCGAAGACCTCCAGCCCTACATCGATGACTGCATCGACCTCATCGAGTTTGCCAACGGCGACCCTGCCAAGAACAAGTGGGCTGCCCTGCGTGCCGAAATGGGACACCCCGCCCCCTTCAACCTGAAGTATCTGGGTGTGGGCAATGAGCAGTGGGACTACAAGGACAACAAGGCCTTCTCCAAGCGTCTGAAGGTCTTCATGGATGCCATCCGCAAGGTGCATCCCGAGATCAAACTCATCGGTACCAGCGGCCCCAACAGCGAGGGCGAGGATTTCGACCTGGGTTGGACGGCCATGAAGGAACTGAAGGCAGACCTTGTGGATGAGCATTTCTACCGCAACATCAACTGGTTCAAGAACGAGATGTACCGCTATGACGAATATGACCGCAAGGGTCCCAAGGTATTTGCCGGCGAGTATGCCTGCCATGACAGCGGCAAGAAGTACAACCACGCGGGAGCCAGCATCTATGAAGCTGCTTTCATGACCAACCTGGAGAAGAACGCAGACATCGTTCACATGGCTACCTACGCACCGCTCTTTGCCCACGTTGAGGGCTGGCAGTGGCGTCCTGATGCCATCTGGTTCGACAACCTGCGCAGTGCCAAGACCGTCAGCTACCATGTTCAGGCTCTCTATGCCCAGAACAAGGGTACCCACGTACTGAAGACCACCCTGGCCACACCCACTCCCAAGGGACAGGACGGCATCTTCAGCAGTGCTGTCTATGACAAGGAGCAGGACGAGGTCATCGTCAAGGTGGTGAACACCACGGAGAAGGCCCAGCAGGTGGACATCCAGCTCCAGGGCAAGAAGGCCATCGCCCGCGTCAACACCATCAGCCTGGACTGCAGTGACTACGACATGGAGAATACCGTGGACAACCCCAACGCCATCGTACCCGTGCAGGGTACCGCCAAGGCTGAGGGAAGCCTCATCAAGGCTACCATCCCCGCCAAGACTTTCGTTATCTACAAGGCAAAATAACAACCCAATAATCCAAAGAATATGAAAAAGACTTTTATGACCCTGACAATGGGTATGGCACTGGTGGCAGGCATGACCCTGACCAGTTGCGGTGAGAAGAAGACTGCCAACGCAGAACAGACGGCTACAGAGCAGGAGACCACGGAAACGGCTTCTACCCCCAAGCCCGCAGACCTCAAGACGTTCAAGGCTTCGACACTGGGTGATGCCCAGGCCAGCACGGCTGCCAACGTAGGTTTTGCCGCTGACGTGCAATCCACCCCCGAGAACCTCATGGAGAACAACACCAGCCTCAAGGCACTCTACTTTGAGAACGAACTGGGCATGATAGGTACGGCCAGCTTCAAGGGTTGCACCAGCCTGGAGAACATCTATGCCGACCAGCTCATCATGGTGGTGGGCGACGAGGCCTTCATGGGCTGTACGTCCCTCAAGGAGTGTACCATCAGAACCAACACGTACGGCCTGAATGCATTCGATGGCTGCAGCTCACTGGAAAAGGTCATCATGAAGGACGGCTGGACCATCCGTGACAACGCCCTGGCCAACTGCCCAGCCCTGAAGACTGTCATCGTGCCCATGACCATTGAGAAGATTGAGGAAAAGGCTTTTGAAAACACGGCCAACATCGAGGAACTGGCCATCCCCTACAACTACAAGGACCGCATGTACACCCTCGCCTCTGCTTCCAAGAACCTCAAGAAGGTGTTCATCCTGACTCCCGCTGCCTACAAGTTCCCCACCACGGCTTCTGCCAAGGCTCTGAACAAGTCACAGTGTGAGGCATACGTTCCTGATGCATTGGTCAAAGACTTCCAGGCTGATGAGACCTGGGCTGGCTTTGCTGCCATCAAGCCCCTCAGCGAGTCTGGCTACTTCGATGCCCAGTGCAACATCAAATAACGCCCAATGAACATTACCGACATCATCAAGCAAAAACAGGGGACAGCATTCTCGTTCGAGGTGCTGCCCCCTCTTAAAGGCACCGGTACGGACAAACTCTTCCGTACCGTGGAGGAACTGAGTGAGTTCAGTCCCCGTTACATCAACATCACCACCCACCGCAGCGAATACGTCTATCACGAGGTAGAAGGAGGACTGCTGCAACGGCAGCGCATACGCCGCCGTCCCGGCACCATAGCCATTGCGGCTGCCATCCAACATAAGTTCAACGTGCCCGTGGTGCCCCATATCGTGGCCAGCGGCAATACCCGTGAGGACCTGGAATACATGCTCCTCGACCTGCAGTTCCTGGACATCAGCGACCTGCTGGTGCTGCGTGGCGACAAAGCCAAGGAGGACAGCACCTTCCGTCCCACAGGGGATGGCCCACGCTATGCCACGGAACTCATCGAGCAAATCAACCGTTTCAACGAGGGCTTCTTCCATGACGGGACTCCCATCAAGGTACCCGGAGAGAAGTTCCACTACGGCGTAGCCTGCTACCCCGAAAAGCATGAGGAGGCTCCCAACATGGAGAGCGACCTGGCCGTGCTGAAGCAGAAAGTAGATATGGGAGCGGAATATGCCGTCACCCAACTCTTCTACGACAACCGGAAATACTTTGAATTTGTGCAGAGGGCCAGAGCTCTCGGCATAGAGGTTCCCATCATTCCGGGCATCAAACCCCTGGCCAAGTTGAGCCAGTTAAGCATCGTACCCAAGACCTTCCATTGTGACCTCCCTGAGGCACTCTATCGGGAGGCGGTGAAATGCAAGACGGACGAAGAAGTCAAGCAGGTAGGCATAGAATGGGCTACGGAACAGTGCAGGGAACTGATGCGCAACGGAGCTCCCAGCCTGCATTTCTATACGGTTTCGGCCGTGGAAAGCATCAAACAGATTGCCAGAAATATCTATTGAACCTCCCTCAAAACAATCCGGTCACAAGTCATTCAAACCATGCAATTCAGCGATATCATAGGACAGGAAGAGGTGAAGACACGCCTCCTGAACGACATAGAGCACGACAGAATGCCCCATGCCCTGATGCTGTGCGGTCCACGTGGTGCTGGCAAGCTGCCTCTGGCCCTGGCCCTGGCACAACGGCTGCTTTGCGAGGAGGGCCAGGGTTGTGGCCGATGCAAAAGCTGTAAGATGGTGGAGGCACTGTCCCACCCTGACCTGCATTTCTCTTTTCCCGTCATCAAGAAGAAAAATAGCAGCACTGCCCCTGTCAGTGATGACTATCTCAAGGAATGGCGCGAGCAACTGCTGCGCAACGCATATTTCGACATCAATGACTGGCTTGAGGACATCAACGCCGAAAACCAGCAGGCCACCTACTATGTAGGGGAGAGTGACGCACTCCTGAAGAAACTGGCCATCAAGTCGAGTCAGGGTGGAAGGCGTGTCATCCTCGTATGGCTGCCGGAACGCATGAACCAGGAGACAGCCAACAAACTGCTGAAACTCATTGAGGAACCACCCTCACTCACCCATTTCATCCTGCTGTGCGAGGAACCTGACAAGGTACTGGGTACCATCCTGAGCCGCACACAGAGAATCAACGTACCGGGACTCACGGAGGAGGACATCAGCCAGGCACTCCAACTCCGCCATGCCATGCCAGCCGACAAGGCCGACGAGATAGCCCATGTGGCACAGGGCAGCTACACGGCCGCCATACACCGTATGCAGGCCGGCAACGAAGACGAGGCTTTCTTCGAACTTTTCGTCCAACTCATGCGCCTGGCTTACGGACGAAAAATCAAAGATCTCAAGACATGGAGCGACGAACTGGCAGGCAAGGGACGCGAGGCACAGAAGCGTTTCCTGCAATATGCCCAGCGACTGCTTCGCGAGAACTTCATCTACAACTTCCACCAGCAAGACAAACTGAACTACCTGCTGAAGCGCGAAAGTGACTTCAGCGTCAGGTTCGCCCGTTTCATCAACGAAAAGAATGTGATACAAATCATGGACGAATTGAGCCGCGCCGAAAATGACATCGAGTGCAATGTAAATGCCAAGATGGTCTTCTTCGACTTCTCACTGAAACTCATCGTCCTCTTAATACAATAATCATACACATGGATAAAGAATACAGATGCGGAGGATGTGGTCGCGGACTTCACCGCAATGGATGCGGACTGAGTTACGGACAACTCAACGACTACGACTATCTGGCAGACATACCAGGCAACGACAACCTCACGGACATCGTGGAGGTACAGTTCAAGAATACCCGGAAGGGATACTACCATAACGACAACAAGCTGCCTTTGGTGAAGGGGGATGTCGTGGCAGTGGAGGCGGCTCCGGGACACGACATCGGCACGGTGACCATGACGGGGAAACTGGCCTTGCTCCAGATGAAGAAGGCTAACCTGAAGGCAGACACGGAAGTACGGCACGTCTATCGGAAGGTAAAGCCTACGGACATGGAGAAATACGAGGAGGCCAAGGCCAAAGAGCATGACACCATGATAAAAAGCCGTCAGATAGCCAAGAACCTGGGGCTGGAGATGAAGATTGGCGACGTGGAATACCAGGGGGACGGCAACAAGGCGATCTTCTACTACATCGCCGATGGACGTGTGGATTTCCGGCAACTCATCAAGGTACTGGCAGAGGAATTCAGGGTGCGCATAGAAATGAAGCAGATTGGTGCCCGCCAGGAGGCTGGCCGCATCGGAGGATTTGGTCCCTGCGGCAGGGAACTGTGCTGTGCCACCTGGATGAAGAATTTCGTCAGTGTAAGCACGGCTGCGGCACGCTTCCAGGACCTCTCCCTCAACCCACAGAAACTGGCGGGACAGTGCGCCAAACTGAAATGCTGCATGAACTATGAGGTGGACCAGTACATGGAGGCTTCACAGAAACTGCCCAGCCGCGAGGTGTCACTGCATGTGGCAGATGGCGAGTTCTTCTATTTCAAGGCCGACATCCTCACGGGAATGATTACCTACAGCAGCGATAAACGCATCGCAGCCAACCTGACAACCATCAGTGCGGAACGTGCCAAGGAAATCATCACCATGAACCGCAAGGGGGAAACGCCCGACTCACTGGAGGACAAGCCCAAGAACCAGTCGCCCAAGTCCATTGACCTGGCCACGCAGGATGATCTCAACCGCTTTGACACAAAGAAAAAGAAGAAGAAAAAGAAAAAGAAAGCCAACGAGGCAGACAACGAAGACGCAGCGGCAAGGAAGAACCTGACTCCCCGGGAGGATGCCGTGCAGGAAACGAAGAAGGGGAACGGCAAGGAGAACGAAGGCGGCAAGGAGAAGGGAAGAGACAGCAGGAAGCCCAAGGATAACCGAGAGCGTCGTGAGAACCGCAGGCCGCAGAAAGGTAAAGACAAGGAATAACGCCGCATGAAAGGCTTTGTATCTTGTATATCAGGTATATGTTCCATCCTCCTGTTGGCATGTGGCCAGCAGAGGGATGGAATAAACCGTTTTGTCCCGGTCCACGTGGAAGGATGGCACTGTCAGGACACGGTAGATTTTGACATTCCTTCGGTCAAGCAAGGGCAGGACTATGCCCTGTGGGTGAAGGTGCGTATCAACCGTCACTATGCCTACGAAGACCTATGGATAGTGGCAGAACAGACCTACAGTCCGACAAGCGAAGATGGGAAGTCTGGGGAAGATCGCTCCCTGACAGATACCGTTCACATGACGTTGACAGGCAGAGAGAGAGAAGGTAACAGCCTCATCGTCTATAGCTGTCCCGTACGCCGTGTACAACTGGACAGCGGCACCTGCGGGCAGATTCGTCTGCACCACATCATGGACGAAAGGTGCATCGGCGGGGTTCACGACGTGGGAGTTGAGCTACTTCCGCTTGAGCCGATTGCGACCGGCATCAATGCGCAGCATGATGAAAAGGAGGATGGTGAAACCCCACAGCGATGAACCTCCATAACTGAAGAAGGGCAACGGAATGCCTATCACGGGGGTCAGACCCAGCACCATGCCCACATTGATGAAGACATGGAAGAAGAAGACACCCAACACACAATAGCCGTAAACCCGGCCAAAGCGATATATCTGACGTTCGGCAAGATGAATGAGACGCCAGATGAGTGCCAAGAAAAGCAACAGCACCACGGTACAACCCACGAATCCTTCCTCCTCACCCACGGTGCAGAAGATGAAGTCGGTGTCCTGCTCCGGGACATATTTCAGCTTGGTCTGCGTACCGTTCAGGAAACCTTTGCCTTTCAACCCACCTGAACCAATGGCTATCTTGGCCTGGCTCACATTGTAGCCTACGCCCTTGGGGTCATCCTTGATGCCCAGAAGCACTTCGATACGGTCCTGCTGATGGGGTTCCATTACGTGGTACAGCACATAATCAGCAGAATAGAAGAAACCCATGGAACCGATGGCAAACAAGGCTATATAAAAATACTGTATGACACGTTCACGCAGCGAGAGGTAGAGGAGGTAGAGCACCATGAGTACGATATAACCCATGAAGACGTAATTCAGGTCAAAAGGTACCACATATTCAGCAAAGAGGAAAGAGAGCACCATGACGGACAGCCCCGTGCCCATCATCCACCAGAAGGGTTTGCGCAACTGGGTATAGACATACGTCAGACCGGAGCTGAAAAGCCATACAGCCACCAGGACAAGACAGGTTCCCATACTTACCTCGGGAAGGTCAAGAAGAGGCTCCTGACTGAAACGGATGCCCGCCACGAAATAATAGACAGCCGCCACCCCGACAAAGAGAAAGGCACCAGGCATGCCCTCACGATAGCACATGAGAAAGAAGGAGAGATAGACCAGGGCACTTCCTGTCTCTCGTTGCAACACGATGAGTCCCATCGGAACAAGAACAATGGCGGCAGCCACAAGGAGATGGCGAAACTTATTGAGTTTCAAATCGAATTCGCTTATCAACCGGGCTACACAAAGGGCTGTGCCAAACTTAGCAAACTCTGCGGGCTGAATGCTGAAAGAACCTATCTTAATCCAGGACATGGAGCCCTTGATGTCGCGTGCCAGGAAGGGGGTGGCAAGCAGGAGAATCAGGAAACCGGCATATATGACGTAACTGAAGGACTCGTAGAAACGTTCGTCAACACCCAATATCAAGGCGCCTAGTACCACTGAGGTACAAATCCACACGACCTGCATGCCGGAACGTGAGGAGAAACTCAGTATGTCTCCCGCCTGGTCAAAATCGTAACTGGCACCGCACACACTCATCCAACCCAATCCCAGCAAAGCCACGTAGATGGCTATCGTGAGCCAGTCCAACGACCTCAGTATGCCTCTCTGTCCGTCTTCGTTCATCATGTACCTGTTGTTTACCTTATTATATATAGGGAATTCTTATCGGGGGCAAACGTGTCACCTTGCACGCTCACCGTAACTTATAGTGCGGTTTTCAAATACCGCTGCCTTTTCTTCACTGGCCGGTGAGAGCTTTCCATTGATGTACTGCTCCATGATGAGGGCTCCGATGGGTACGCCATAGGTTGCACCGAAGCCTCCGTTCTCCACATAGACAGCCACCGCTATCCGGGGATTCTCACGGGGGGCAAACCCCATGAATACAGAATGGTCCTGACCTCGGTTCTGTGCCGTTCCGGTCTTGCCACACACCTCATACATCGGGGTATTGGCAGCGCGGCACGTACCTCCCGTCACAGCCTTGCGCATTCCTTCCACCACATACTCATAGTTCTGCGGTTCCACCATGGTATAGTGGCGCTTGGTGAAGGCCGAGTCGAGCGGTTCTCCCTGCACCTCCTTGACCACATGGGGTGTGATGTAATAGCCACGGTTGGCAATGGTGGCTCCCAGGTTGGCTATCTGCAGCGGAGTGAGACAGACCTCTCCCTGCCCGATGGAGATGGATATGATGGTGAGGCCGTTCCAACTGCCCCGGTAAGCCTTGTCATAGTAGTCTGCATTGGGTATCATGCCGCGGTTCTCGCCGGGAAGGTCTATGCCTAAGGGATATCCGAAACCCATCGACACCATGTAGTCCTTCCAACGAGTCATGGCCTCCTGTACGTTCTTGTATTTTCGGTTATTCATCATGTGGTACAGTCCCCAGCAGAAATAGCCGTTGCAGGAAGTGGCAATGGCAGGAATGAGAGGCAGCGGGGCAGGATGCCCGTGACATCCCACTTTGAGTCCGGCAAAACGGAAACCATGGCTACAGGGATAGGACGTGGCCGTGGGACTGATGATGCCCTCCTGCAGGAAGGTCAGTGCCTGGCTGGTCTTGAAGGTGGAACCCGGTGGGTAACGGCCGGAAATGGAACGGTTTATCAAGGGCTTCTTGGGGTCGCGGCTCAGGGCAATGGCGTTCTTGCCACGCTGCCTTCCCACCATGAGGTGTGGGTCGTAACTGGGCGAGGAGACCATGCAGAGCACCTCACCTGTGGAAGGTTCAATGGCCACGATACTGCCCAGCTTGCCCTTCATGAGGCGTTCTCCCAACTTCTGCAGTTCAATATCGATGCTGAGGGTAAGGTTTCTGCCGGGAATGGGAGCCTGATCCAGTTTGCCCCCTTGGTATGCTCCCTTGATACGGCCACGGGCATCACGGAGCAGAATCTCCGTTCCTTTTACGCCGCGCAATTTCTTTTCATAACTGCGTTCCACCCCTTGCTTGCCGATGTAGTCACCACTCTGGTAATAGCTGTCATCCTCTATCTCCTTGGGATTCACCTCGCCCACATCACCCAGGATATGGGCGGCATGACTGTTCACATACTGGCGGATGCTGCGTTTCTGAACATAGAAGCCCGGGAAGCGGAACAGCTTCTCCTGAAAATTGCTGAATTCCTCGGCCGACAGCTGGCTCATGAATATCTGTTGCGTGTATCTGCTGTAACCGGGATTCTTGTTGCGGTCCTTGATTTCGGCCATGCGCTTCTCAAACCATTCGGGCGTGATTCCCAGGCTGCGGCAGAGATCGAGGGTATCGACGTGCTTGGCCTCGTTGGCCACAATCATGATGTCGTAAGAAGGCTGGTTATACACCAGCAACTTGCCGTTGCGGTCACTGATGGCCCCACGGGCAGGGTACTGGATGCGCTTGAGCAGGGCATTGCTGTCCGCGTTCTTCTTGTAATCCTCATTCATGAACTGCAGGGAGAACAGGCGCAGGATATAGATGACGATGACCAGAAAGGCCACCCCGCCCAGCACGTATTTGCGGCGTTCCAGCTGGTAGTCTTTCTCAAGCATGTTTCTTTTCTCCTCTACGTAACAATTCCAGCACCACGATACTCAGCCAGGAAAAGCCGAAACTGATGCCGGCGGTCATACACAAATCCGTCAGATTGAAAAAAGAGAAAGACTCGAGCAGATAATAGACTCCATGATGCAGCAGAAGAAGGGCCGTCAAGTAACGCAGGTGGTTCCATCTACCCATGGTGCGGAAGTCGGGCAGGAAATCCTCCGGAGAATCCTTGGGTACCCAAAGTCTGAGCCAGCCTGGTTGCAGAAAGGCCACAAGGGTCATCGAGGCTGCCGAGAGTCCCGGCGTGCTGCTGAAGACATCGACCAGAAATCCCAGCAGGAAGGCCCAAAGCATGGTGAGCACCCGGTTGGCATTGACAGGGAAATAAAGCAGCAGAGCCACGCAGACGAGTGGCGAACCATACCCCATGATGTGTATGTGATTCATCAGGAACACCTGCAGAACCAGAAGCAGAAAAATCTGCCAGATGCGCTTTAGTATTTCTATAATCATATTATTCTTGTCCCTTTATGACATGAAGTCTGGAAGCCAGCTACTGGAGTCCCCCACCCATGGCACGGGATTGCAACGTGTCTATCTCCTGCCAGTCGGGATTGTCTATGATGATGACATCACGCAAGTTGGCCATATCGACACTCAGACGAACCTTCAGTTCGTAACTTGTACCATCCTGTGAACTAAATACCTCCGACACTTTTCCTACGAAAATGCCTGGTGGGAAGACACTGGAGTGCCCGCTGGTCTCCACGATGTCCCCCACGCGGAAACGGGCATGGAGAGGAATGCCGTCGAGGAAAGCGTCCAGGGGACTTCCTCCCTTCCAGGTCAGGGAACCGAAGAAGTCTGTACCGCGCAGGCGGCAACTGATACTGGAATTGGAGTTGAGGACAGGGAGAACAAGAGAGTAGTGGGGACTCGTCTCATAGATGATGCCCACGACACCCGTTCCGCTCACCACGCCCATTTCCTCGCGCACTCCATCGGCTGCCCCCTTGTCCAGCGTCATGAGGTTGTCCTTCATGCGTACGCTGTTGCTGATGACGCGTGCCGGGATGTGGTTCAAGGTGTCCAGCTGGGCCGCCATGAGACGCTCCACGTAGGTGGTGTCGTGCTTCAGGGATTCCAGTTCCTCGGCCATCACCCGGTTGTTGTGCATGAGTATCAGGTTCTCTCGTACCAATTGCCCGTTCAGTTCCTTCATTTTCAGGTAACTGTGCAACTCGTTTTCCCATGCCAGCACCTTTCCGGCCACGGCATTGGCCTGCGTGTTCCACACGCTGTGGTGGTACATATTGAAACGGAAAAGCATCACCAGGCTGGCCGTCTCCAGCAAAAGGAAGACAAGCCAGTGGAGATGCGTCTTTATCCACTCTATCCAAGCAAACATCGTCGTTCAGCGTTCGTTGCCCGCAAAGCCCCGTTACATCAAGAACGAGAAGTTGTGGATGTTCTTCAAGGCAACGCCCGTACCCTTGGCCACGCTGTGCAAGGGATCCTCTGCCACATGGAAGGGGATGTTGATCTTGTCCGTCAGACGCTTGTCGAGTCCACGCAACAGGGCACCGCCACCCGTGAGGTAGATACCGTTGTTCACAATGTCGGCATACAGTTCAGGAGGCGTTTCCGTCAGCGCGTCGAGGACGGCTGTCTCGATGCGTGCTATGGTCTTCTCCAGACAGTGAGCAATCTCCTGGTAGCACACGGGCACCGTCATGGGTAATGCCGTGATCTTGTTGGGACCATGTACCACATAGTCCTCGGGAGCATTCTCGCCCAGGTCTGTCAAGGCCGAGCCCACATGTATCTTGATACGCTCAGCCATGCGTTCGCTGACCTTCATGTTGTGCTGGCGGCTCATGTAGTCCTGGATGTCGGCAGTCAGTTCGTCACCGGCGATGCGCAGGCTCTTGTCGGCCACGATACCCCCCAGTGAGATGACGGCAATCTCAGTAGAACCACCACCTATATCCACTATCATGTTACCCTCAGGAGCACACACGTCCAGTCCCACACCTATGGCAGCCGCCATAGGTTCATAGATGAGATATACCTCACGCCCACCGGCATGTTCGGCACTGTCGCGCACGGCACGAAGTTCCACCTCGGTAGAACCGCTGGGCACGCCTATTACCATACGCATGGAGGGTGAGAAGAGGCGGTTGCCGCTGTGTACCATCTTTATCAGCCCCCGTATCATCTGCTCGCAGGCGTTGAAGTCGGCTATCACACCGTCGCGAAGGGGACGCACGGTACGGATGTCAGCATTCGTCTTCTCATACATCATCTTGGCCTTGTCGCCGACGGCTATCATACGGTCAGTACGTCGGTCCAGGGCCACCACGCTGGGCTCATCCACGGCTATCTTGCCATCACTGATGATGATGGTGTTGGCCGTCCCGAGGTCCATGGCAATTTCCTTGTTCAACGAAAAGAGTCCCATCTTATTACTGTTTGTTTATTTGGTAAACCATGCATGGATGGCAGTATCGTAATGACTGCTCACGCCAAATGCCTGGGCTGCAAACCACTTGCGCTCCTCCAGTTCACTCTGTGCACCGTTCTTCTCCAGGAGTTTGAACAAGGGCTCATACTCCTGCTTGCTGGGCACGATAATGACATCACGGAAATTCTTGGCAGCCGCACGGATGAGGCTGATGCCGCCTATGTCAATCTTCTCGATGATATCTGCCTCACTGGCACCGCTTGCCACGGTCTGCTCGAAGGGGTAAAGGTCAACGATGACGAGGTCTATCTCAGGAATCTCGTACTGAGCCATCTGCTCCTGGTCGCCTGCCAGTTCACGACGGCCCAGGATGCCACCGAACACCTTGGGGTGAAGAGTCTTCACACGCCCTCCCAGGATGCTGGGATATGAGGTTACATCTTCAACCTTCTGACAGGGAATGCCCAGGCTCTCGATGAATGCCTGCGTACCGCCTGTAGAGAGAAGCTCCACGCCCTCAGCATGGAGTTTGCGCAATATCGCATCAAGTCCATCCTTGTGGAACACGCTTACGAGCGCTCTTTTAATTTTTCTTGTTTCAGCCATTTTCTATTTATTTATTAGGTGATAACTGTCTTTGAGTGTGCAAAGGTACGGATTTTCTGCCATATTCCCTTCAGTTTTTCCACAGTTTTTAGAAAAAA
>CALZGT010000042.1 GCA_945787235.1 uncultured Prevotellaceae bacterium | reverse complement strand
ACATAGACCGCAGAAAACTGAAAGAGGAAATCAAGAAGCACCCGAGAAACAAGAAGTAGTTGAGAGGTTATGGGTTATAGGTTATCGAAAGGGTTATTGTTGGTTTTGAGGCTGTATTCGGGTTATGGTTTTTGGGGTTATGGGTTATGGGTTATCGAAGGGGTTAGAGTACATGTCCTGTTGTCTTCGGGTTATAGTTCTCATCCACTATTGTGCAGCCATGAACTATAACCTCTCAACTCTTTAACCCCTTCGATAACCTATAACCTATAACCCATAACCTCTCAACTACGAACTAGTTAAATATCTTCTGCAGCTCTTCCTCAATGGCAACACCACGGAGGTCGCGCTTGAGAATCTTGCCATCAGGAGCAAAGAGGATAATCTGGGGAATACCCATGATGCCGTAGGCGTCACTTCCTGCTTTTTGTGCGTTGATAATCTGAGGATAGGGGATGTTCATCTGTTGGATGGCCTTCTCCGTATCCTTGGGCTTGTCCCAGGTAGCAACACCCAGCACCTCAAACTTGTCTCCCTTGTACTTCTCATACACCTTGATGAGGTTGGGAATCTCTGCCTTGCAGGGACCGCACCAGCTGGCCCAGAAATCAACGAGGACATACTTGCCCTTGCCAACATAGTCGCTGAGTTTCTGCACCTTGCCGTTGTACTCACATTCGAAGTCCGTGAACATCTTGCCTTCGCCCGAAGCCTCTTCGGCCTTCTTGGCCTCTGCCTCTTCCTTGGCCCTGGCCTCCTCATTAGCACGCTGCTTGTCGGCCCTCTCCTTCAGGAGCTTGCCAGCCTCGGTATCGCGCAGAGAGGCATCCATCTTGTCGTAGGCTTCCACGGGCTCCCCCATCAATATGCCCCAGAACATCAAGGCACCCAGTTCATTTCCCTTCATGTCGGGACATTTCCGGTAAGCCTCAACGAGTTCCTTGTACTGAGGCATCACCTTCTCACGCAGCACCTTGACCTCCTCGTCGCTCTTGCCTTCTACTTCCTTGGCAAAGTTGTCCTGCAGGGCCTTCAGCTTGGCATAGACCTCGGCTTTACTCTTGTCAGCAGCACCCCATTCCTGGTAGAACTTAGTGCCGCCTATGGTGGCACCCTCCCTGGTGATGTCAAGTACCGCCTTCTCACCCGGGACGGAAAGGAGCCGGATTTGGTTCATGCTGACCCCCTTGCCGTTATCGACAGAAGGTACGATGACGATGCGCCGGAAACCGTTGGCAGGGGCCTCGAAGGAAAACTTGCCTTTCTTCACGGGGACAGAGTCCTTGTCCTCCTCGGTGATTTCCAGTTTTTCGTTGCTGACATAGATGTATATCTTGTTGCTCTTGAGGTCATCAGCCACCTTGCCCTCAATCTTGCAGGGTTTCTGCGCCATGAGGGCGAGGCTGGCGGTGACACTCAGCAGGGTCATGATGGTTCTTTTCATACGTCCGATGTTTTTTGCATGTACCATTACTTTATGTATTCGGCCAGATCTGTCAGGCGCATGTCCCCCTTACGCAGGAAGGTGTCGTGCATGGCGAAGGCCGCAGAGAGTTCGTGGTGTGTATGTCCACCCTTCTTCTCGGCATACTTCAGGTAATCGCGGAGCATGGGCTGGTAGTCGGGGTGAGCCACGTTGATGAGTGCCTCAGCCTTCTGCATGTCACTCTTGTGACGGAGGTCAGCCACGCCATATTCCGTGATGACGGCATCGATGTAGTGGTTGGTGTGGTCGATGTGGCTGGCGAAGGGCACGATGCTGCTGATGGCTCCTCCCTTGGTGGTAGAACCACAGGTGAAGATGGAGAGGTAAGCGTTGGCGGCAAAGTCGGCAGAACCGCCGATACCGTTCATCATCTTCGTACCACAGATCTTGGTAGAGTTCACGTGGCCGTAGAGGTCACACTCGATGGCCGTGTTCAGGGCACATACACCCAGACGTGCGATGACCTCGGGGCAGTTGCTTATTTCGGAAGGACGCAGTACGAGTTTGTCCTTGAAGAAATCGATGTTGTCGTAGATGTCCAGCAGGCACTCGTTGGTGACGGTCAGCGAGCAGGTAGAAGCACTCAGTACGCGTCCCTGCTTCATGAGACCTACGGGAGCATCCTGCAGCACCTCGGTATAGATGTTGAAGTTGGGCACCTCGGGGCACTGTCCCAGTGCACCCAGTACAGCGTTGGCACCACTACCTACACCACTCTGCAGGTTCAGGAAACTGCTGGGTATGAGACCTGCCTTGAGGTTGTAGAGCAGGAAATCAGCCACGTTCTGTCCAATCTGGCTGGTGATGGGATCCGGGTCCTTGAAAGAACGTGCCTCATCGGGGATGTTGCACTCCAGGACACCCAGTATGCGGTCAGCATCCACCTCTACGTAAGGCTTGCCGATGCGGTCGCTGGCCTTGCAGATGTTGATGGGCTTGCGGAAGGGGTGGTCTTCAATCTCATAGACATCATGGATGCCGATGCTCTTGGTACTATGGAAAGCATTGATTTCCACGAAAATGCCATTCTTGGCCAGACGTGCCACGGTGGGGCTGATACCACCGGCTGCGGTGAGGTAGATGCGAGCCTTCTGTCCTACCTTCTCGATGGCGCAAGCCTCCAGGATAGCCCATGTCACCTCGCCCAGGTAGCCCTGGCGTATCTGTGTGGCCATGTTGGAGAGGTTGAGGTCGGAGTAGCGCAACTCATTCTGGTTGACACGCTTGCGGAAGTCGCCGTTGGTGGTGTAGGGGGCACGGAAATCTATGGCCTGCGCGTTGCTCAAGGCACCATCGCAACTCTGTCCTGTGCTGGCACCTGTGAAGATGCTGATCTTGAAAGGGTTTCCGGCAGCGTGCTCTGCTTCTGCCTTCTCGGCAATGGCGGCGGGGATGCACTTGGGGACACCAGCGGGGGTAAATCCGCTCAATCCAATCGTGTCTCCGTTCTGAATCAATGCAGCTGCTTCGGCTGCAGTAATCTTGTTGAATTCCATCTTTGTATTAATGAGTTAGTTTCTTTTCGGACGCAAAGTTACAAAAATATGCTTTAAGCATAAAGGTTTAACGCATTTTTTCTCACTTTTTGCACAAATAATCCGAATAATGTGCAAAGAAATGTGAATTTTGGTGCCAAAAGAAGAGCAGCCAACTTCGCAGCCAGCTGCTCCACAAAACTAAACCTTAACTATGAAAAAATCTAATATGGTGCAAAGATATGGAAATTATGCGAAGCGTGATGCAAAGCAAGCAGATAATTAACAAAAATTAACCAAAAATATCCGGGCGGTCTGGGATAGAAAAACCCGTTTTGGAAGCCTGTTGTACCCTTGTGGGTCTTCCTCTTCCCCTGTTAATCACATTTTTCGGGCCGTTTTTTTGGAAATGGGCCAGAAAGTTACTATCTTTGCAGCCGAATTTCGCATACGCGCGAACAAAATTTAATTAGTGAAATGAAAAAACTCCTGATAGAAACATACGGATGCCAGATGAATGTGGCAGACAGTGAGGTGGTGGCCTCCGTGATGGGCATGGCAGGTTATGAGACCTGTGATGACATGGATGAGGCTGATGCCGTCTTCCTCAATACGTGCAGCGTGAGAGACAATGCAGAGCAGAAGATTCTCTCGCGCCTGGAATACCTGCAGAGCCTCAGACGTAAGAAAGGACACCTCATCGTGGGTGTGCTGGGATGTATGGCCGAGCGTGTCAAGGAAGAATTGCTGGAAAAGCATGGGGCCGACCTGGTGTGCGGTCCGGATGCCTATCTCACCCTCCCCGACCTCATGGCTCAGGCCGAGATGGGGCATAAGGCCATCAACGTGGAACTCTCGCTTACCGAGACCTACCGCGACGTGGTGCCCCAGCGCATCTGTGGCGTGCACATCGGAGGTTTCGTGAGCATCATGCGAGGCTGCAATAACTTCTGCCACTACTGCATCGTGCCCTATACCCGAGGACGCGAAAGAAGCCGTGACGTGGAGAGCATACTGCGTGAAGCCATAGACCTGCGCGACAGAGGCTACAAGGAGGTGACGTTACTGGGGCAGAACGTGAACAGTTACTGCTGGGAGACCCAGGGAGAGAGCGGGGAGGAGATACGATTCCCCGAACTGCTGCGTCGCGTGGCGCGTGCCGTACCTGAGATGCGGGTGCGTTTCACCACCTCGCACCCCAAGGACATGAGCGACGAGACACTCCACGTCATAGCCGAGGAACCCAACGTATGCCGGCACATCCACCTGCCCGTGCAGAGCGGCAGCAATGAGGTCCTCAAGCGCATGAACCGCCGATATACCCGTGAGTGGTACCTGGAGCGTGTGGCTGCCATACGCCGCATCGTGCCCGACTGCGCCATCACCACCGACATCTTTGCGGGATATTGCGGAGAGACGGAGGAAGACCATCAGCAGAGCCTGAGCCTGATGCGTGAAGTGGGGTATGACAGTGCCTTCATGTTCAAGTACTCCGAGCGGCCAGGTACCTATGCCAGCCGCCACCTGCCTGATGATGTCAGCGAGGAGGTGAAGGTCAGACGACTGAACGAACTCATTGCCCTGCAGAACGAGATGTCGGCCCAGCGGAATGCTGAAACCGTGGGGAAGGAATATGAGGTGCTGCTCGAAGGGGTGAGCAAACGTTCCAAGGAACAACTCTACGGAAGGACGGAACAGAACAAGGTGGTCATCATCGACAGGCAGGGACACCGCATAGGGGACACCGTGAGAGTGAAGATAACGGCAAGCAGCAGCGCAACGCTGAAAGGAGAATTTGCAACTGACAATTAGGATGAAACGGAGAAAGAGAAGATTCGTATTGGAATGGCAGGCGGTGACCAGCACGCTGAGCACCACCATGGTACTCATCCTCATGGGACTCGTGGTGCTGTGCGTCCTCACGGCACGCCAGGTGACAAGTACCGTGAAGGAAAACATGCTGGTGACCATCGTGCTGAACGACGAGATAAGCCAGAGCGAGACGGCCAGTATGCAGGATATGCTCAGGACGGAGCGATACGTGAGGGATGTACACCTCATCCCGGCCGATGAAGTGCTGCAGGAGCAGATAGAAGCCATAGGCAGTGACCCGGAGGATTTCATCGGGTTCAACCCTTACTATACAGAGCTGGAGATGAGCATGGTGCCGGACTATGCCAATTCAGACAGCCTGACGTGGATTATCGAGGAACTGAAGGAAAAATACCCCGCCGTAACGGATGTGAACTATCACAAGGACCTGGTGGATAATCTCAACCGGAACCTCAACAAGATTACGCTGGTGCTCCTGGTGATGGCTTCCCTGCTGCTCGTGGTACTCATAGGGCTCATCAACAATACCGTGCGCCTGAGTATCTACAGCCGTCGTTTTCTCATCCATACCATGAAACTGGTGGGGGCCAGCTGGAGTTTCATCCGCCGTCCCTTTATGATGCGCAGCCTCTGCATCGCCCTCATCTCGGCCCTGCTGGCTGACGGCGTGCTGCTGGCCGGCGTACATTCTGCCTTGACATACGACGCGGCCCTGCGGCAGTTCATCCCCAACGAGAGCCTGCTCCTCATGGGACTCAGCGTCTTTGTCCTCGGCATCCTCATCATGTTGCTGTGCACGTATCTGAGTGTCACGCATCTGTTGAGAAAGAAAATAGAGTACTAACAACAAACGAAATACGAATATGGAGAAAAGAAATTTTGCTTTCGACAAGATGAACTACATCTTGCTGGCCATTGGAATGGCCGTGGTTATCGTAGGCTTCATCCTGATGTCGGGGAGTGGCAGCAGTGAAGAGGCCTTCAATCCCGACATCTTCAGTGTTCGCCGCATCAAGGTAGCTCCCGTGGTGTGCTTTCTGGGCTTTGCCTTTGTGGTATATGGCATCATGCATAAACCTAAAAACGAAGAAGAATGAATGAGTTGCAAGCCCTCCTGATGGGCATCTTTCAGGGACTCACGGAATATCTTCCCGTGAGCAGCAGTGGGCATCTGGCCATAGCCGCTGAGGTGCTCGGAGTCCAGGACCCCGACAAGGTGATGTCCTTTGCCGTGGTTGTCCATGTGGCCACTGTGTTGAGTACGCTGGTCATCCTCTGGAAGGAGGTGGCCTGGATATTGAAGGGAACCTTCAGTGCCCAGTGGAATGACGAGAAGCGATATGTGCTGAACATCCTTGTCAGCATGCTCCCCATCATGGTGGTGGGATTCTTTTTCAAGGACTACATCGAGCAGGCTTTCAGTGGTCTCTTCGTGGTAGGTTGCTGCCTGCTTGTCACGGCCGCCCTGCTCTCCTTCAGTCACTTTGCCAAGCCCCGCGTGAAGGAACACATCAGTCCCGTGGATGCCTTCGTCATCGGTATTGCCCAGGCCATTGCCTGCCTGCCCGGTCTGAGCCGCAGCGGTAGCACCATCGGCATGGGTCTTATCCTGGGTAACAAGAAGGAACACCTGGCACAGTTCTCCTTTCTCATGTCCATTCCCCCCATCCTGGGCATGGCCCTGCTGGATGCCAAGGAGATGGTGGAAGAAGGCGTGGACAAGGCTATGGACGGCATCACCCCCATGGCCCTGGCCGTAGGATTCGTAGCAGCCTTCCTTACGGGATGTGCCGCCTGCCGCCTGATGATCAATCTGGTGAAGAAGGGCAAGATGCTGTGGTTTGCCGTCTATTGTGCCGTGGTGGGTGTCATCGTGCTGGCCAGCCAGCTGTGCTGAACGGGCAGATGACCTGAAAGTGTGTACTTTCAAGAAACAAAGAACTGACGGATGAGAGATTTCATACAAGGCGAGACACTCTGTTTCGACAAGCCATACCGCTGGACATCCTTCGACGTGGTGGCCAAGGTGCGCTGGCTGTTGTGCCGCAAACTTGGGGTGAAGAAACTCAAGGTGGGGCATGCCGGCACCCTGGACCCCCTGGCTACAGGGGTTGTCATCGTGTGTACGGGGCGTTCCACCAAGCACATTGATGAACTGCAGGCCCGTGTGAAGGAATACGTGGCCACCCTGCAGTTGGGAGCCACCACACCCAGTTACGACCTGGAGAAGCCCATCGACCAAACCTATCCCACGGAACATATCACCCGGGAGCGCATCGATGAAGTTCTTCCACGCTTCATGGGACGTATCGAACAGGTGCCCCCCGCCTTCTCGGCCTGCAAGGTAGATGGCGACCGTGCCTACAAACTGGCCCGAAAGGGAGAAGAGGTAAAGCTCAAAGCCAAAGTGCTCGTCATCGACGAACTTGAGGTGCTGAATTTCGACCCAGCGACAAAGCAGCTGACGCTACGCATCGTCTGCAGCAAGGGAACCTATATCCGGGCATTGGCACGCGACATCGGCGAGGCACTGGAGAGCGGAGCACACCTCACGGCCCTGCGCCGAACCCGGGTGGGAGACGTGCGGGTGGAGCAATGCATGCAGGTGGAAGACTTCCCCACTTGGCTCGAAGCACAGGAGCTGGAGGGGCAGATGCAGGAGGTTGTTCCAGAATAACAAATAAATGTAGAATACCACATTATAAGTAGGTGTGCAAAATGATTTTTATAATCCTTGCACCGCCTACTGCGCATTATCAGCCAGTGACAACAGTCGAGTAGGAGTCGCTACACTCCTTCATGTCACAAACTGATTCTGCATCACCAATCAATACAATCATTATAAAAATCATTTTGCACACCTACTTATAGAACAGACATGAAACTATCACAATTCAAGTACAAACTGGCAGACGACCGAATTGCCCAGTATCCTTCACGTTTCCGCGATGACTGCCGCCTTATGGTGGTCCATGCCAAGCGTGGTGAGATAGAGCACCGTGAGCATTTCTACGACATCCTTGACTATTTCGATGAAAAGGATGTGTTCGTTTTCAACGACACGAAAGTCTTTCCTGCCCGCCTCTACGGCAACAAGGAGAAGACGGGAGCCAAGATAGAAGTCTTCCTGCTCCGCGAACTCAATGAAGACCTGCGTCTGTGGGATGTGCTTGTAGATCCTGCCCGCAAGATACGTATCGGCAACAAACTCTACTTCGGAGAGGATGATTCCATGGTGGCCGAGGTCATCGACAACACTACCAGCCGTGGCCGTACCCTGCGCTTCCTCTACGATGGTCCTCATGACGAGTTCAAGGCTACGCTCTACTCCCTGGGCGAGGCTCCTCTGCCCAAGAGCATCCTGAAACGTCCCAGTGAACCCAGTGACCTGGAGGACTTCCAGTGTATCTTTGCCCGCCACGAAGGTGCCGTGACAGCCCCCACGGCAGGTCTCCATTTCAGCAAGTCCCTGATGAAGCGCATGGAAATCAAGGGTATTGACTTCTCCTATGTCACCCTGCATTGTGGTCTGGGAAACTTCCGCGAAATCGATGTCGAAGACCTTACCAAGCACAAGATGGACAGTGAGGAGATGCACGTGCATGAGGAGGCTTGTGACCGCATCAACCTGGCCAAGGAACAAGGTCACAAGGTCTGTGCCGTGGGTACCACCGTGCAGCGCGTCCTGGAAACGGCAGTGAGTGCTGACGGGCGTCTCAAACCCTATGACGGCTGGACTAACAAGTTCATCTTCCCGCCCTATGAGTTCTCGCTGGCAGATGCCATGGTGGCCAACTTCTACATGCCCCAGAGCACGCTGATGATGCTGACCTGTGCCTACGGAGGCTATGAGAATGTGATAAAGGCATACAAGGAGGCACTGAAGATGGAATTCCCCGTGCTGGACCGTGAAGGCAACCCCATGCTCGACGAGGAAACGGGCGAACCCCTGAAGGAACGTTACCGCTTCGGCACCTACGGCGATGCCATGCTCATCCTCAAGGACTGATGCACCACGTCACCCTCAGCCTGGGCAGTAACCTGGGTTCGCGCCGTGAGAACCTGCAGCGAGCCATCCTTGCCCTGCAGGAGCGGGCAGGGAGCGTGGTGGGCTGTTCGGCCTTTCTCACCACCGAGCCCTGGGGATTCGAGAGCGAACACCCCTTCCTCAACGCCGCCGTACGTCTCGCCACTGTCCTCACGCCCCGCCAACTGCTCCTTGTCACGCAGGAAATTGAACGGGAGTTGGGAAGGACGGCGAAGAGCAGCGATGGCATCTATCACGACAGGGTGATAGACATTGACATCCTGACCTACGATGATGTGGAACTCGACGAGGCTTTCCTCCACGAGGGAAGGACACTGACACTGCACATTCCGCATCCCCTGATGAAGGAGCGCGACTTTGTGATGGTGCCGCTGCGGCAGATATGGTTTGACCTGTAGGGGGACATGATGTCCTGCTTATGGTCTGTGAATTCGGTTTAGAGAGTCTCCTATAAATAATATAAGGTGTAAGCGAGGGGCAGGACCCAGAAAGTGGTCCTGCCCCCTTGTTTTCTGCACATTTTAACACCAAATATTTTTTCCTTCTGTTTTTTCTTCGTAACTTTGCAGTCGAAAATAGAATGTGGATAGATTTGGGCTGCTTGCAACCACAGAAAAAAATGCTAAAACGACAAGGGAAGTCTCCAAGCGAGAGACTATGCGATACTGCTCGTTTGGAACCCCTCCGCTTGTCATGCATTTCTGCCCGATTTCTTTCCCCATTCTCAATTATTAATTAACAAACAAAAAATTATCAATTGAGTTATGGGTTATTTGTTTACATCCGAATCCGTGAGTGAGGGACATCCCGACAAGGTGGCTGACCAGATCAGTGATGCCGTGTTGGACAAACTGCTGGCCTACGACTCCCAGTCGAAGGTGGCCTGTGAGACACTTGTTACCACGGGTCAGGTCATCCTGGCAGGAGAAATCAAGACAGAGGCTTACATCGACCTACAGCGAGTGGCACGCGAGACCATCCGCCGCATCGGTTATACCAAGGCCGAGTACATGTTTGATGCCAACAGCTGTGGCGTGCTGAGTGCCATCCACGAGCAGAGCGGCGACATCAACCGTGGTGTGGAGCGTGCCAATCCTGAAGAGCAGGGAGCCGGCGACCAGGGCATGATGTTCGGCTATGCCACCAACGAGACGGAGAGCTACATGCCGCTCTCCCTTGACCTGGCACAGCGTCTGATGAGCGTGCTGGCCGACATACGCAAGGAAGGCAAGGAGATGACCTACCTGCGCCCCGACTCCAAGAGCCAGGTGACCATAGAATACAACGATGCCAGTGAACCCGTGCGCATTGACACCATCGTGGTCTCTACCCAGCATGACGAGTTTGTGCTGCCTGCGGACAGCACCCCCGAGGCCCAGGCAGAAGCCGACCGCCAGATGCAGCAGCGCATTGCCCAGGACGTGAAGGCCATCCTCATTCCCCGTGTGGTGGCAGGCATCCACGACGAGAAGATACGCAGTCTCTTTGAGGACAATGACATCACCTACCACGTGAATCCCACGGGCAAGTTCGTCATTGGCGGTCCCCACGGCGACACGGGCCTCACGGGTCGTAAGATTATCGTAGATACCTACGGAGGTAAGGGAGCCCATGGCGGGGGTGCCTTCAGTGGCAAGGACCCCTCGAAGGTAGATCGTTCGGCGGCCTATGCAGCCCGCCATATAGCCAAGAACATGGTGGCAGCCGGTGTGGCCGACGAGATGCTCGTACAGTTGAGTTATGCCATCGGCGTAGCCGAGCCCGTCAGCATCTATGTCAATACCTACGGCCGTAGCCATGTGAACATGACCGACGGCGAGATAGCACGTCTCATTCCCAGCCTTTTCCGTCTCACGCCCAAGGGCATTGAAGACCGCCTCCAGTTGCGCAAGCCCATCTACGAGGAGACGGCCGCCTACGGACACATGGGACGTCAGCCCCGTGTCATCACCAAGCATTTCCACAGTGACTACAACAGCGTGAACGACGTAGATATCGAAGTAGAACTCTTCACATGGGAGAAACTTGACTGTGTGGAGGAAATCAAGGCTTTGTTCTTCAAGGGATGATGGTAAGGAACGTGGCAGTATATGCAGCCTCCAGTACCCAAGTTGACGAGGTTTACTTCGAGGCAGCCCGTGCGCTGGGCAGGGAACTGGCCGCCCATGGCATCACGCTCATCAACGGAGCCGGAAACATGGGACTGATGCAGGCTTCGGCAGATGCCTGCATGCAGGCTGGCGGGGAGGCCGTGGGCATCATCCCCCGTTTCATGATAGAGCAGAACTGGCACCATACCGGCATGACGCGCCTCATTGAGACCCCTGACATGCACAGTCGCAAGCAGGCCATGGCTCAGATGAGTGACGGCTGTGTGGCACTGCCCGGAGGTTGCGGGACGCTGGAAGAACTGTTGGAAGTCATCACGTGGAAACAACTGGGGCTGTACCTCAACCCCATTGTCATCCTCAACGTGAAGGGATATTATGCCCCCCTGATATCCATGCTGGAGCAAGCTGCCGAATACCATTTCATGCGTAAGGAACACCTAAAGATATGGAGCGTGGCGCAGACGGCTGAGGAAGCCGTCTGCCAACTGCTCTCCACCCCACGCTGGGATAGCAGCGTGAGACGCTTTGCCGCGATATGATGCAGACAGACAGCATAGCAGAAGCCGCCGGTCTGCTCACTCCCGACACGCTCAGCCTGGACACGCTGGCAATTGACTCACTCTGGGCCGACTCCATTTCCATGCCCTTAGGGTCCAGCAGCCTCCTGGCCATGGCCGACTCCTCCCTCAACTGGTTCGACGACTCCGTCCTGTATGCCTCCCACTGGCCCGTAACCCTCTGGGGCGACACGCTGAAGCCCTTCCTCTCCCTCTACGACCAACTGCATGATTTCGGGGTTCCCCGTTCCTACCATCTCCTGGGCGATGACGGTGTACAGGGACTTCTGCTCGGCAGTTTTCTCTTCATGCTGCTCATCTATGCCTTTTCGCGGTCCTACTTCAAGACCCAGGCACGCCGTTTCTTCATCCCCTCGAACAACGACTCCCAGCTCAATGCCGTCAAGACCCCCAAGGAGACCTATGTTCCCCTCCTCATGTCGTTGCTTCTCTGCTGCAACAACGGCCTTCTGCTCTTTGCGTTCCTGGACAGCCAGTACAGCCTCTCCTGTGGTATGTTCAGTCCTCCTCAGGTCCTTGCAGTCTGTGTGCTGGCCTTCGTGGCTTATAACCTGTTGCGCTGGTCCATGTACCGTTTTGTCAACTGGGTGTTTTTCGAAAAGTCAGAAAAGAAGACATGGAATGTAGGCTTTTCTTTTCTCCTGATGCTTGAAACGACCTTGTTCTATCCTTTTGTGCTCTATGCACTTAATACGGGAATGGACATGTGGCACATGGCCATTTTTGTAGTTTTGGCCTACGGAATTCTCCGATTTTTGTTGCTGTGTCATTCATTTCGTGTATTTTTTCGAAAAATACATGGTTTATTGCATTTATTTGCGTACCTTTGCACCCTTGAAATGGTATCGGCATTCTGCATGTGGAAACTGCTGGTGCTTTTCGATATATATCTCATAGCAAAATAAATAGGACAAAGTTTTGAAGGAATGATTAAGAAGATTCTGGTTTCACAGCCACAGCCCACCTCACCTAAATCTCCCTATTACGATTTGGCTGCCCGTCATAACGTAGAGGTGGTATTCCACCCTTTCATCAAAGTAGAGGGTCTCTCAGCCAAGGAGTTCCGTCAGCAGCATATCAATGTGCTCGACTATACGGCTATTGTCTTTACCAGCCGCCATGCCATTGACAACTTCTTCAACCTCTGCAAGGAGATGCGTGTGACCATCCCCGAGGATATGAAGTATTTCTGTATCACCGAGACCGTGGCACTCTACATTCAGAAGTATGTGCAGTACCGCAAGCGTAAGGTGTTCTTCGGAGCCACGGGTAAGTTTGAGGATGTGATGCCCTCCATGGTGAAGCACAAGGCGGAGCGTTACCTCGTGCCGCTGAGTGATGTCCATACCGACGAGATTGCCAAGTTATTGGATTCCAAGAACCTCACCCACACCGAGTGCGTGATGTATCGCACCGTGAGCAATGACTTCGGTGCCGATGAGGCTTTCGACTATGACATGCTGGTGTTCTTCAGCCCGAGCGGAATCAGTTCGCTGAAGAAGAATTTCCCTGATTTCGAGCAGGGTGACATAGCCATTGCCACGCTGGGTCCTGCCACCGCCAAGGCCGTGAAGGATGCCGGCCTGCGTGTGGATGTTGAGGCTCCCTCTCCCAAGTACCCCAGCATAACGGCAGCCATCGACGACTACATCAAGCAAGTGAATGCCTAAGCCTGTGAGCAGTTACTCCTTCCACAAGTCGGAGCGTCTGTGCAGCAAGAAACTCATAGAAGCCCTGTTCGGCGGCGGACACAAATCCATGTCTGCCTACCCGCTCAGGGCTGTCTTTATGACCGTGGAAGATGCCGTTGGCGAGGATGAGGCCCCCGTTGCGAGTGCCGCCCCCGTTCCTTCGGTGCAGGTGTTGATATCCGTTTCCAAGCGTCATTTCAAGCATGCTGTAGATAGGAACCGCGTGAAACGTCAGTTGCGTGAGGCATACCGCCTGAACAAGCACCTGCTTTTGGACAAAATCGGGGAAGGCAGCCATGTTGTCGTAGCCTTCATCTGGTTGAGCGATGAACACTTCAAGAGCAGTGTCCTGCACGCCAAGATGCGCAAGTTGTTACTGCGTATTGGAGAGGAACATTAGCTTATCCTCTCCTTACTCCTGCATTTTTTCTTACTTCACCATTCTCTCATTCTCCACCCTTTTCTTATTCTCCACGACAATTCCACTCTCCACCATTCTCTCATTCTCCACCATCCTTTACTGTTCTTTTCCATCCCCGTCCCTTATCAAGGGACAGGGTCATATCCGCTTCCTCCCCAGGGATGACAGCGCAGGATGCGTCGTACGGCTAACCAGAGCCCCTTGATGGGGCCATGCTTGCGCAGTGCCTCGATGGCGTACTGGCTGCAGGTGGGTGTGAAGCGGCAGCTGGGAGGTGTAAGGGGAGAGATGCAAAGTTGGTAGAAACGGATGGGCAAAATGAGCAGGAATGCAGTCATCCTTCCTACCCAGTAGAAAGGCAGGCAAGCCAGGTGCC
>CALZGT010000041.1 GCA_945787235.1 uncultured Prevotellaceae bacterium | reverse complement strand
CACGGCTGAAGCAAACACCTGTAGCAGATGTCTCGCCCATGTTACCGAATACCATGGCCATGACAGAAACAGCAGTACCCCACTCGTCGGGAATTCCCTCCATCTTGCGGTAGAGGATGGCACGCTCGTTCATCCAGCTGCGGAATACAGCACAGATAGCACCCCAGAGCTGCTCCTTGGGATCATTGGGGAAGTCGCTACCCGTCTGCTCCTTGATGGCAGCCTTGAAGAGCTCCACGAGCTTCTTGAGGCTCTCTACGGAGAGGTCCTTGTCGAGGGTAACACCCTGCTCCTCCTTCACCTTCTCAATAATGGCCTCGAAGGGATCGATATCCTCCTTGTTGACAGGCTTCATGCCGAGTACCACGTCACCGTACATCTGTACGAAGCGGCGGTAGCTGTCATACACGAAATGAGGATTGCCCGTCTTCTCGCACATACCGGCAGCCACCTCATCGTTCAGACCCAGGTTGAGGATGGTATCCATCATACCGGGCATAGAAGCGCGAGCACCAGAACGTACTGACACGAGGAGAGGATTCTTGGGATCGCCGAACTTGCAGTTCATCAGGTTCTCGGTGTGAGCCACAGCGGCATTCACCTCATCCTGGAGCAGTTCCACAATCTTGTCCTGACCTACCTGGTAGTACTCATTACAAGTGTCGGTGGTAATGGTGAAACCGGGAGGCACGGGAACACCGATGTGGTTCATCTCGGCCAGGTTGGCACCCTTACCGCCCAGCACTTCTCGCATCTGGGCATTACCTTCGGCTTGTCCGTTTCCAAAGGTATAAACTCTTTTCTGACTCATAATGTGATTAAGTGTTTAATTTAAAGGTTTACTATTATGATGATTTATGCTATTTTGGTTAGTATTTCATCATTGGTATTAGTTCTCTTTATCGCAAAGTTAAGCATTTTTAAACAAATAACAAAGGGTGATGCGTTTTTTTTCGAAAATTATTGGTAATTTTGCACTGAAATAAGAACCAAACCTCATTTTATGGCAAGAAAAAAGAAAGAGCTCCCCCTGTTGGAGCAGGTGGAGATAACCGACGTAGCGGCAGAAGGAAAGGCACTGGTGCGCATAGATGACATGGTGGTCTTCGTGCCCTATGTCGTACCTGGAGACATCGTGGACCTGCAGATCACCCGCAAGAAACACCACTATGCCGAGGCCAAGGCCGTACGCATAGTAAAGCCCTCGGAGAAGCGGGCCACCCCCTTCTGCGAACACTTCGGACTGTGCGGTGGATGCAAGTGGCAGTGCCTGCCCTACGAGGAGCAGCTCAGGTGGAAACAGCGTCAGGTGATGGACAACCTGACACGCATCGGCAAGGTGGAACTGCCCGAGTGCTCCCCTATCCTGGGTTCAGCCCTCACACAGGAGTACCGCAACAAGCTGGACTTTGGATGCGCCAGCAAGCAGTGGCTCACCGAGGAGCAGATGAAGGAGGGCGTAGCCTTTCGCCCGGGCATCGGATTCCACATCTCGGGTGCCTTCGACAAGGTGCTGCCCATCCGCAAGTGCTGGCTCATGGACGACCTCAACAACCAGATACGCAACTACCTCTACGACTATGCCGTGGAGAGGGGACTGACCTTCTACAACCTGAGGGAGCAGCACGGACTGCTGCGTGACATCGTGATGCGTAATTCGCATAGCGGAGAATGGATGGTCATACTGCAGTTCGGACCCTCGGAACCCGTGGAGAACCACAAAGAGGCTGTGGCGGAGGAAATAGCCACGCAGAGCCACTTCGACAAGGAGAAAGCCATGACCCTGATGGAAGACCTGCACCAGAAGTTCCCGCAGATTACCTCCCTGATGTACGTCTATAACCCCAAGTGCAACGACACCTTCGGCGACCTTGAGGTACTACCCTACTTCGGTCCCGACCACATCTTCGAACTCATGGAGGACCTCCGTTTCAAGGTAGGACCGAAGAGTTTCTACCAGACCAATACCGACCAAGCCTATATATTATATAAGGTGGCGCGAGAGTTTGCCTTTGGAGAGCAGGAAAACGAAGGAGAGAAGCCCCTGGTGTATGACCTCTACACGGGTACCGGCACCATTGCCAATTTCGTGGCCAAGAGAGCACGACAGGTCATCGGCATAGAGTATGTGCCCGAAGCCATTGAGGATGCCAAGGTAAACAGTGAGGTGAACGGCATCGACAACACACTGTTCTATGCAGGCGACATGAAGGACATCCTCAACAAGGAGTTTATCGAAAAGCACGGCCGTCCCGATGTCATCATCACCGACCCTCCACGTGCCGGCATGCATCAGGATGTCATTGACACCATCCTCTTTGCCTCCCCACGTCGCATCGTCTATGTAAGCTGCAACCCCGCCACGCAGGCACGCGACGTGCAGCTGCTCGATGCCCAGTATCGTGTGGTACGCATCCAGCCCGTGGATATGTTCCCCCACACACAGCATGTAGAGAACGTTCTCCTGTTAGAGAAGCGATAACTCTCATCCGTTGGCCACCTCGTCGAGTTCAAGCCACCGCAGCGACTTCTCGTCCAGTTCATCCGTCAGGACGGGAAGTCGCTTGCTCATGGTGGTGATGTCAGCCACACTGAGCGTGCCGCTTGACAAAGCCTCCTCAATCTGCTTCTTCTCAGCCTCCAGGGCCTCGATGTCCTTCTCCAGCTGTTCGTATTCCATACGCTCCTTGTAGCTGAGGCGTCGTTTCTGTTCTGAGAAGTTGGGCTTCGCCTTGGCAGTAGCAGCCGATACAGTAGCCTGTGAGGTCGTCTTAACCTCCTTCTCTTTCTCCTTCTCTGCCCTATCCTCTGCCTCACGGAACTGCGTATAATTGCCAGGGAAGTCCTTGATATTGCCTTCTCCACGGAACACCAACAGGTGATCCACCACCTTATCCATGAAATAGCGGTCGTGACTGACCACGATGACGCATCCCTTGAAATTGCGCAGGTATTCCTCCAGCACCTGAAGCGTGATGATGTCAAGGTCGTTGGTAGGTTCGTCGAGCACCAGGAAGTTGGGATTCTGCATGAGGACAGTGCAGAGATAGAGACGACGCTTCTCACCGCCCGAGAGCTTATAGACATAGCTCTGTTGTGACTGGGGCGAGAACATGAAGTGTTGGAGCAACTGCATGGCGGTAAGATGCTTGCCACCGCCCAGGTCGATGTGTTCCGCTATGCGCCTCACCACATCGATGACCTTCATCTGCTCGTCAAACTGCATCCCTTCCTGCGAGAAGTAGCCGAAGCGTACCGTCTCGCCTACCACGAAACGTCCGCTGTCGGGCAGCACCTGTCCCAGGAGCATCTTGATGAAAGTACTCTTACCCGTGCCGTTGCCTCCCACGATGCCCATCTTCTCATAGCGTGAGAAGTTGTAGTAGAAATCCCGCAGGATGACCTTCTCCCCGAAAGCCTTGCTCACATACTCCGCCTCGAAGATCTTGCTGCCTATGTAGGTAGATTTCACCTCCAGCTTCACGCTCTCCTCAATAAGGCGACGCTTGGCCACCTTCTCCAGTTCGTAGAAGGCTTCCTCGCGGTAGCGTGCCTTGTGGCCTCGTGCCTGCGGCTGACGACGCATCCAGTCCAGTTCGGTGCGGTAGAGGTTGTTGGCCCGTGTAATCATACTGTTGGTGGCATCGATGCGCTCCTGCCGTTTCTCCAGATAGTAGGCATAGTTGCCGTGGAAGGGATAGACGGTCTGGTCGTCCATCTCCAGGATGACATTGCACACGCGGTCCAGGAAATAACGATCGTGTGTCACCATGAGAAGCGTCATGCAGGAACGGCTCAGATATCCCTCCAGCCACTCAATCATGGTGAGGTCAAGGTGGTTGGTGGGCTCATCGAGAATGAGGAAATCTGGTTCGGTAATGAGTACGTTGGCCAGAGCCACACGCTTGAGCTGCCCACCTGACAACTGGCTAAGCGGCTGGTTGAAGTCCGTAATCTGCAGCTTGCCCAGGATTTGCTTGGAACGCGACTCATAGTCCCAGGCATTCTCGTGGTCCATGCGGTCGAGGATGTCCTGCAGTCCGGGATTGCCCTCCGTGGAGAGACAACGTTCATACTCTCGGATAAGGTTTGTGGTACTGTTGCCATGCCAGAAACAAGCCTCGATGACGGTGAGTTCCATGGGATAGTGGGGCTCCTGTTCGAGGTAGCCGATGCGGAGGTCACGACGATAGACGATGCTTCCGGCATCGGCAGAGTCTTTTCCTCCCAATATATTTAACAAGGTAGATTTTCCCGTGCCGTTCTGGGCAATGAGTCCCACCTTCTGACCCTCTGCTATACCGAAGGAAATGTCGTGGAACAGCGTGCGTGCACCGACGCTGCGGGAAAGATTCTCAACCTGGAGATAAGCATTTACAGCAGCCATTTTACGTTTTTTTCGGGTTTCAGAATGCAAAAGTAAGAAAATTATTTGGCAATTCAAAGAAAATTGCCTACCTTTGCGGTACAAACGGATAACAAATGCCGTTTTCTGATAAAATCACCAAGAAACTTTTCTACTACAACACCCCCCACACCAGGCTAGGAGTATTCCACAAGGCTGTGCTGAAAAAGCACCTAGGCCACAGGGAACATACTACGTTGGTTGGCAAGACAGAGGGAAAGAACAAGTGAATTACAAGACTGTTTTTTATGCACACGAAAGAAGAATTAGAGCAGATGAGTGACATAGAACTTGTCACCGTAGCATCCGAACTGGGATTACAGGTCAAGGAAGACAAGTTGAGCACCATCTACGACATCATAAACCGGGAAGCCGAGAACATGGCGTCCGGTGAAAGCGATGCCAAACCGAAGCGCACCCGAGTGGCACGGAGCACCAAGACAAGCAAGGTGTTCAGTGCCGACCAGGACGGCACGGTGAAGAGCATGGAGACAAAGAGGCAGCGCAAGACGGCCATCAAGAAGGCGGCCGAGGCTGCCAATCCTTTCAGCGAGTCAACACCCACAGAAGAGACTCCCAAACCTGCACCCAAGAAGAGAGGTCGCAAGAGCAAGGCTGAGAAGGAGGCTATGCTGGCCGCACAGAAGGCGGCCGAAGAGGAAGCTGCAAGAAAAGCTATGGAGGAGGCTCAGGCAGAGCAGGCAGAGAGCACGCCAGCAGCAAATGAGACAGAGGCAGCAGCCGAAGGCAATGAGGCAGGAAGCACAGTGATGCCCGCTGCCATGGAACAGATTCCTGCCGTAGAAAACAACGTGGAGGCCACGGAGGATGTAACGCCGAGCCAGCCAGCAGCAACCAAGAACGAGAATTCGACCTACGATGATGAGAAGGTCCGAGAGTTCTTCAATCGAGATGAACCAGACTTCATCATCATGAAGGACGTAACCAAACTTGCAGACATCTATAAATCAGTAGGCATCAGCGAGAGTGAAATCAACGCCATTGCGGATGATTCCAAAACCGTTCGGACGGAAAACCAGGACGAATCCCTGGAAAATGCAGAAAAGCCCCTCGCACGCTACGACTTCGGAGACCTCATCACTGCAGAGGGCGTGCTGGAAGTGATGGGTGACAACACCGGCTTCCTGCGCTCCAGCGACTACAACTACCTGCCTTCGCCCGATGACGTTTACGTCAGCCAGCAGCTCGTCAAGCAGTTTGGGCTGAAGACGGGCGACGTACTGGAAGGCCCCATCCGTCCTACGCGTGAAGGCGAAAAGTACTATCCCCTGTTGCGTATCAGCAAAATCAACGGATGCAATCCCGAGGTGGCTCGCGACCGTTCTCCTTTTGAAAACCTCACTCCCCTCTTCCCCGACGAGAAATTCAAGCTGTGCAATGGCAATGGCGACAAGCTCAGCGCTAGGGTCGTGGATCTCTTTGCCCCCATCGGCAAGGGACAACGCGCACTCATCGTGGCACAGCCCAAGACGGGTAAGACCATACTCATGAAGGACATTGCCAATGCCATTGCCGCCAACCATCCCGAGGCTTATCTCATGATGCTCCTCATCGACGAACGTCCCGAGGAGGTGACCGACATGGCCCGCACCGTGAATGCAGAGGTCATAGCCAGCACCTTCGACGAACCGGCAGAACGCCACGTGCGTATCGCCAACATCGTACTGGAGAAGGCCAAGCGCATGGTGGAATGTGGGCACGACGTAGTGATATTCCTCGACTCCATCACCCGACTGGCCAGAGCCTACAACACGGTGACTCCCGCCAGCGGCAAGGTGTTGACGGGTGGTGTGGATGCCAACGCCATGCACAAGCCGAAACGCTTCTTCGGCGCAGCCCGCAACATCGAGGGAGGCGGCAGCCTCACCATCATCGCCACGGCCCTCATCGACACGGGCAGCAAGATGGACGAAGTCATCTTCGAGGAGTTCAAGGGTACGGGCAACATGGAGTTGCAGCTGGACCGCACCCTGGCCAACAAGCGCATCTTCCCGGCGGTCAACATCGTGGCAAGTTCCACGCGTCGCGACGACCTGCTGCATGACAAGCTGACGCTGGACCGCATGTGGATTCTCCGCAAGTACCTCTCCGACATGAACCCCATAGAGGCCATGAACGAGGTCAAGAAACGGTTGGAGATGACCCGACACAACGAGGAATTCCTCCTCAGCATGAACTCATAAAACGGTATCTTCAGGAGTGTGGTATGCCAACCGTGGGGAATGTCCCCGGTGGGAATACCACGCTCCTGATACTTTAAAACAGATTACATATCCACCCTAACCCATTAAACAATGAGAACCATGAAAAAAACTTTAGCCTGCATCCTGATGTCACTGACCACCCTGGCTTATGCCCAGCGTGAGGCAGTGCTGAATTTCAATCTCAAGAATGTGCGTGCAAATGACACGCTGACGCTCTCCTGGGGAGCGAACAACAAGTCGGTAACTCCACACATCCTCAGCATGGCGGCCGTAGATGCAAAAGAAGTGGCACTGCCGCTCAACGAACCGCGAGTGGTGGTGCTGGGTGTGAAGGGTCAAAGCAGTGTGCTGGAGTTGCTGCTCTCGCCCGGGGAGACGGTAAGCGTGAAGGGACGCGTGCGCAACGGAAACACGTACCGGTTGCACCGCCTCGATGTAGAAGGGGCTCAGCACCAGGAACACTACACCCATGTCATCCGCGCGTACCGCGAGACGATAGACAGCCTGGAGGATGACGTGAAGAGCCAGTTCAAGGATGTGGTGCGCGTCATCGAGAACAGTAAGATGAACGACAACGAGGAGGCCATTGCTGCCATCTACCAGACGCCACGGGGCAAGGAATACATCGAACGCACGATACAGAGCTTTGAGGAACGCGGAGAACTCTTCGAGGAGGTGGTACGCATGCACCGGGATTCGTTCATGGGTCCTCTCTTCATGCTGCGTCTTGCAGGTCGCCTCGGCAAGGGATTCCGAGAACTCTACAACTCGCTGGGAGATGCAGCCAAACTGAGCTACTACGGACGTGAGGTCAAGGATGAGGTCTATCCCCCCACGCTGGTAGGTGACATTGCACCTACCGTAACGGTCAAGAACCTCAATGGCGAGGAGAAGCTGCTCTCCTTCATCCACCACAACAACAGGTACCTGCTGCTCGACTTCTGGGCTTCCTGGTGCCAGCCTTGCCACAAGGAGATTCCCAACCTCAAGGCCATCTACGAGAAGTACCATGCCCGTGGACTCGACATCGTGGGCATCAGTGCCGACCACAACGAGGAGGACTGGAGAAGCACACTGGAAGAGATGAAGGAGCCTTGGTGCAACTACCTCGACATCAACAGACAGGCCATCACAGAGTACAAGGTGCAGTACATCCCGAGCATCTTCATCATCGATGCACAGGGCAACATCATAGCGGAGAAACTCAGGGGAAAGGAACTGGCAGACTACATAGACCGACTCTTTGCTGAGTAGTTTTTTTTCCGCCAGGTGGAAAAAAACGCCCCTTTCTGCTCGTTATTTCCCAAAATAGTTGTACTTTTGCATTCCGAAAACCAACATATATACATATAATAGAATGACACAGAAACTATCCAAGGTGCTGGTGCTCGGTTCCGGAGCACTGAAAATCGGACAAGCCGGTGAGTTTGACTACTCTGGTTCACAGGCGCTGAAGGCCCTTCGCGAAGAGGGCATCAGCTCGGTACTTGTCAACCCCAACATCGCTACCATCCAGACGAGTGAGGGTATTGCCGACAAGGTGTATTTCCAACCTGTCACTACGCACTTCGTTACGGAAATCATCAAGAAGGAACGTCCCGACGGCATACTGCTGGCCTTCGGAGGACAGACGGCCCTCAACTGTGGTACGGAGCTGTTCCTCAACGGCACGCTCAAAGAGTATGGCGTACAGGTGCTCGGTACGAGCGTGGAAGCCATCATGAACACGGAGGACCGCGACCTCTTCGTCAAGAAACTGAATGAGATTGAGCTGAAGACGCCCGTGAGTCAGGCTTGCGAAAACCTGGAGGATGCACTGGCAGCAGCACAGCGCATCGGTTACCCCATCATGATCCGTTCGGCCTATGCCCTCGGTGGTCTGGGCTCTGGCGTATGTCGCGATGAAAAACAGTTCCGTGAGATTGCTGAATCGGCCTTCACCTTCGCTCCGCAGGTGCTCGTAGAGGAGAGCCTCAAGGGCTGGAAGGAAATTGAGTTTGAGGTTATCAGGGATGCCAACGACCATTGCTTCACCGTGGCCAGCATGGAGAACTTCGACCCCCTGGGCATTCACACGGGAGAGAGCATCGTAGTGGCTCCCACCTGTTCGCTCACGGACAGCCAGGTGAAGTACCTGCAGGAAATCAGTGTGCAGGCTGTGCGTCACCTGGGTATCGTGGGTGAGTGCAACATACAGTATGCCTACAATGCAGCTACCAACGACTACCGCATCATCGAGGTCAATGCCCGCCTGAGCCGTTCTTCGGCACTGGCTTCCAAGGCCACGGGTTATCCCTTGGCTTTCGTGGCCGCCAAAATCGCACTGGGCTACACCCTCGACCAGATCGGTGAGATGGGTACGCCCAACTCAGCCTACGTAGCTCCCTCGCTGGACTACATGATATGCAAGATACCCCGCTGGGACCTGACAAAGTTCGCCGGAGTGAGCCGCCTCATCGGTTCCAGCATGAAGTCGGTGGGCGAAATCATGTCCATCGGACGCAGTTTCGAGGAGATGCTGCAGAAGGGCCTCCGCATGATAGGTCAGGGCATGCACGGATTTGTAGGCAATGACCACACACGCTTTGAGAACCTCGACGACGAACTGCAGAATCCCACCGACCTGCGCATATTCGCCATTGCACAGGCACTGGAAGAGGGCTACAGCATCGAGCGTATCGAAGAACTCACGAAGATTGACCCGTGGTTCCTCACACGCATGAAGCACATCGTAGATCTCAAGCATGAACTGATGCAGTACAACTCGCTGGAGGAGATTTCCGACGAGAAGATGCTGGAGGTGAAGGCAGCAGGCTTCAGCGACTTCCAGATAGCACGCTTTGTCCTCAAGCCCCAGGGCAACATGGAGAAGGCCAATCTTGAGGTACGCAAGAACCGCAAGCAACGTGGCATCCTACCTGCCGTAAGAAGGATAGAGACGGTAGGAGGAGAACACCCCGAACTCACCAACTATCTCTACTTCACCTACCTGCCCATCGTGGAGCCTACCCATGCCGACACGCTGAGTCAGGAGGAGTGGAAGGGCATGTGTCAGGCCAAGGGTAAACTGCTGCCCCACTCCATCGAATACTACAAGAACGAGAAGTCGGTCATCGTGCTTGGTTCGGGTGCCTACCGCATCGGTTCGAGCGTAGAGTTCGACTGGTGTTCGGTGAATGCCATCAACACGGCCCGCAAGCTGGGTTACAAGAGCATCATGATCAACTACAACCCTGAGACCGTATCAACGGACTATGACATGTGCGACCGCCTGTACTTCGACGAACTCTCCTTGGAGCGTGTGCTGGATGTCATCGACCTGGAGCAGCCTCGTGGCGTTGTGGTCAGCGTGGGTGGACAGATTCCCAACAACCTGGCCATGAAACTCTACCGTCAGGGTGTTCCCGTACTGGGTACCTCCCCCATTGACATCGACCGTGCTGAGAATCGCGACAAGTTCTCTGCCATGCTGGACAAACTGGGCATTGACCAGCCCGCATGGAGGGCACTCACCTCGATGGATGACATCAAGGACTTTGTAGAGAAGGTGGGTTATCCCGTCCTCGTGCGTCCTTCCTATGTCCTCTCGGGAGCGGCCATGAACGTATGCTACGACGAGGAACAGCTGGAGCGCTTCCTGGGAATGGCCACGGAGGTGAGCAAGGATTTCCCCGTGGTGGTCAGCCAGTTCATGCTCGACACCAAGGAGATTGAGTTTGATGCCGTTGCAGACAAGGGTGAAATCGTGGAGTATGCCATCTCTGAGCACGTTGAATATGCGGGCGTGCATTCGGGTGACGCCACCATGGTATTCCCTGCACAGAACATCTACTTCTCCACCGTACGTCAGATCAAGAAGATTGCAAGGCGCATTGCTGCGGAACTGAACATCAGCGGTCCCTTCAACATCCAGTTCCTGGCCAAGAACCGCGAGGTGAAGGTCATCGAGTGCAACCTGCGCGCCAGCCGTTCCTTCCCCTTCGTGAGCAAGATTCTCAAGCGCAACTTCATCGAGACGGCCACACGCATCATGCTCGATGCGCCCTATTCTCGTCCCGAAAAGTCGGAGTTTGACATCGACCGTATCGGTGTGAAGGCCAGCCAGTTCTCCTTCAACCGCCTCTCGAATGCAGACCCCGTGCTGGGTGTTGATATGAGTTCTACCGGTGAGGTGGGCTGTCTGGGTGACGACCTCAACGAGGCAGTACTCAATGCCCTCATTGCCACAGGCTACCGTCTGCCCAAGGCTGGGGGTAACATCCTGCTTTCTTCGGGTGGTGCCAAGGCCAAGGTTCAGCTCCTCGAACCGGCACAGCAGTTGGTACAGAGCGGTTACCACATCTACGCCACGGCAGGTACGGCCAAGTTCCTCACCGACAATGGGGTGGCATGCGAAACCGTGAACTGGCCTGATGAACAGGGTGACAATGTGCTCGACATGATGGCTTCCCACAAGTTTGACCTCATCATCAACATCCCGAAGAATCAGACCAAGCGTGAATTGACGAACGGCTACCACATCCGTCGCAATGCCATCGACCACAACATTCCTCTTCTCACCAATGCCCGACTGGCCAAGACCTTCATCGAGGCGTTCTGTGCACTGAAGCAGGAAGACATCAAGATAAAGAGTTGGCAGGAGTATAATGCGTAAGCATCTCCTGCCACGTAGGTAACTCATTTTAGGTGGGTTCTATGTAAGCCAACAGACCCTCCTCCCTGAAATCATAGAGACAGGCTCATCGACCCGAAAGAGTGGACCGATGAGCCTGTTTCTATGACTCTTTGTACTGGCTTCCAGCCAGAACCTTAACTCACATCTCATCGCTCCCAGCTCGCATCATTCGTTCGATTCGTTCAATTCGTGTTCCTCAAAAAAAAAAAAATTGCGAGTTACGCGTTAACAGTTAACACTCGCAAGAACTGGCAATCAGTAGATGCTTTAGCTTGATGAGCTTGCGAATAATAATTCATTTGTTGTGGGTCAGGGGAACCCGTCCCTCTGACCCCCTGAACTTTCGCTTTAATTATTAATTATTTTAATTCCATTCTTAATGACAAGCCCTTTCTCTCTATTCTGCTCTACACCTCTAATGTCATAGATGCGCTCACTGTCTTTTGTATCTACTATAGCAGATTTCAGAGATGTCGGGGTGGCGATGTTCTTGAATTCCTTCCACACCTCGGCATTGCGGTAGGCCTGCTCCGAGCCTTCGGGCACGATGAGCGTTGCCTGCTCTGTGACAGGCGACTGGAATGCCTCCGCCTCTGCCGTCGGCGGCTCGGTGGCGAGCACTTCAACCACGCAGATGTTGTCACAACCGGCGAACGCCTTGGCTCCTACGAAGTTGCATGTGGCGGGCAGACGCACCTCGGTGAGGCTCGCGTTGTCGGCAAATGCCTCCCAAATGATGTTTCGCAGCGATGTGTGCGAGAGGTCGGCTTTCTTCAGGCTTGTGCCGCGGAACACCCAGTTGCCAATGCACTCCAAAGTCTCGGGGAAATCAATCTCCTCCAAGGCGGAACATCCGTCGAATATCTCGTTTTCCAGAGCTATCAGGTTCTCTGGCAGGGTTACGCTCTTCAGACTGGTACATCCGGCAAACTGTCCCGGATGGATTACCTGCAGGTCCTTGGGGAATGTCGCCTTCTCCAAGGCAGAGCAAAAATGGAACGTGTAGCTACTTATATTAGCGGAACGTGGTATGCTCACCTCCCTCAGTGAATTACATTCACGGAACGCTTCCGGTTCTATTGTCACCTCCACGTCAGGCAATTCCATCGTCTCAAAGTCATTATTCATGAATGCCTGCTGACCAATATACTTTAGTGTAGAAGGCAGTTTGAGGCTGATTGCAGAGTTGCCTTCAAAACAATTATCTCCAACGTATTCCACACCATCAGGTATTACGATGTCTTTTATGCCGCAACTGAAAAATGCCTTCGCCCCTATCCATCTTACACTACCCGGTATGACGATGCCGTTAGGCAATGGACTCTCGCTGAAAGCCGATTCGCCGATGGTCTCAAGTCCTTCGGGCAGTAGAACCCTCTCATAGGGAGAGTAATGATTGGCAAAAGCACCTGCACCTATGAGTTTTACCGTTTGGGGTATCTCAACCTCTGTCATGAGTGGTGTATTCTTAAAGGCGTATGCGCCAATTGTCTCTACCTCCTCAGGCCATTCCACTTTCTTCAACTTGCTACAATAGGCAAAGGTCTGATTCGGTATGAACCTCAGTCCGCTTGGCAGTTTGATTTCCTCCAATTCGGAGGAGATGAACAAGCCACTGCCCAATTCCTCTAACGTTGACGGCAATATGACTTTCTTGATTTTCGACTCGTAGAAATTCAGATGTCCGATGCGTCTCAACCCTTCGGGAAACTCGAATCTGTTGATGCCCGCATATTCGAGGGCGAAGTCACCAATTTCGGTGATGTCGGCGGGCAGTATGTAGGTGCTGTCAACAATGGCATCCGGCCCGACAAACAGGAGCGACCTTCCGTCCTTGTTCTTGCAGGTAAGTACCTTGTCGGCAGTCATCTCAATCGCGGGGTTACCGTCTGCGATGATGATACTATCCAGAAAATGCAGTTCCTCGCATGGTGAGTCGTACATTTCAGTCAGAGTGGAGGGAATACGTATAGTCTTCAGACTGTCGCAATATCCGAAGGCATTTGAGCCAACCTTTGTCACTCCCTCGGGAATATTGGCCTCCTTGATCTTTGAACCATAGAATGCCTCTATGCCTATCTCCGTGATTCCCTCATGCAGGAAGTCGAGGTTGTCGAGTCCGGTATAGGCGAACGCAAAATAGGGAATAGACTTTATTGACTTTGGCAGCGTCACCTTTGTCAGCTTCTTGTTTCCGTAAAATGCCTCTTCAGCTATTTCCGTGACTCCGTCAGGCAGGTTCAGCTCTGTGATATTTGACCACGTCACACATGCCTTGCCTATCTTCTTCAGGTTTGCCGGAAAATGAAGTTCCTTCATCCCCCAACGATCATGGAACATGCTGTCGGGAATCTCTGTGAGGTTGTCCGGCAATGAGAACGACACCATCTTCCTTGGCCTGATAAGTCCTCCGAAAACAGAGCTACCTAACGTCTCTATAGACTCAGGCAATGCTGAAATGGTGATTGAGCCGCATTTGTCAAAAGCCTTGTTCCCCAGATGCTTGACCGTTGACGGCAATTCGGCCAACTCCAAACTTGAGCAGCCGCTAAAAGCCTCGTCGTCTATGGTCTCCAGGCCCTCGGGCAGGTTTATGCGCTGTATGTTGCTATAACCGAAAGCCCGTTTGCCTATCGACTTAAGGGATATTCTATAAATTAACTTTATAATAGTCAGACATTTACTTTGATATTTCGATAAAAATTCGTACCTTTGCAGTAGAAATCATACAGA
>CALZGT010000040.1 GCA_945787235.1 uncultured Prevotellaceae bacterium | reverse complement strand
ATAGCCGCGCTCCTTCATGCAAGGCTGGTTGATCAGGTCTTGCATCACACGGATGTTCTCTATCTCCGAAACACCTATGAGGCTGGCTCCATAGGGAAGTTTGTCGGTGCCAAGGTCACAGAGTACCCTGGACATGTTGGCCAGCTTATGCTCGTATTTGAGTTTGTCCCAATGGTAGGAACCGGAAGGCAGGAAGTCGTAGTCGTTCTTGCCCGCATCGTGGAGCGTGTCGAACAGATTCTCCAGGTTGTAGAACGCCACAGCGTGGCACACCAGCTGTCGGTCCTGGGCCTGCAGGGTCACACCAAGCGTGACAAAGGCAAACAACAACAGACAGAGTCTTTTCATCGTTATCATGATTTCGCTTCCTTCTTTTTTGTTACTTCGGTACAAAGTTAACGCCTTTTGATGAGATTATGAAGGTTTTCCTCTTATTTTTTATCTTTTTATACATCTATATGCACTTTTTTTGTTTACTTTGCACCAAAATGAGTAAAAAACAAACGAAAATCTCTTCTATGAACAGGAAATTACAGGTCACTGCACTGCTCGCGCTTGCCGCTACGTGCAGTTATGCCCAAAAGCCTACCACGGACACGGAGAAGGACATGAAGCAGGACAACTCCTCCTTTACCTTCACGGAGTCGCAGCTGGGCGAAGACGATGACATGACGCAGAATGTCATCATGGTCAACTCCAACACGAACTTGTACACCAGCAACGTAGGGTATCTCTGGAGCCCCGTCCGCTTCAAGTTCCGTGCATACGCTTCGCAGTACAATGACATCTACATGAACGGTGTCCAGGTGAACAACCTGGAGAACGGGCAGTTCAACTATTCCACCGTGGGCGGTATGAACGATGCCACGCGCAATCAGGATGCCTCCAGTCCTTTCGAGGCCAACGCCTTCGGCATGGCTTCCATTGCAGGAAGCAACAACTACGATTTCCGTGCCAGCCACTTTGCCACCGGACACAAGGTAACGCTCTCTGCCCTCAACCGCAACTACACGGCTCGCGCCATGTACACCTACGGCACGGGACTCAGCAAGAACGGATGGGCCTTCTTCGGCACGGTGGGATACCGATGGGCCAATATGAACACGGCAGCCGTGGAGGGTACTTTCTACAACAGCCTAGGATATTTCCTAGCACTGCAGAAGGTCTTCAACGAACGCCATTCGCTGAACCTATCTACCTGGGGCAACCCCACTGAGAGAGCCCAGCAGGGTGCTTCTACCGACGAGGCCTACTGGCTGGCCAACGACCGCCTCTACAACCCTTACTGGGGTTTTCAGGGCGGCAAGAAGCGTGCCAGCCGCGTGGTACACAACTACGAGCCCAGTGCGCTGCTTACCTGGGACTACCAGATCAAGGACAACATGAAACTGACCACAAGTGCTTTCTTCAAGTATGCCATGTACAGTTCCACGCGTCTGAACTACAACGGTCAGAACCCGGCTCCCGACTACTGGAAGAATTTCCCGTCTTATAACTATGATGTATGGGGCGTGCTGGACGGCAACAAGACGGACAAGGACCTGCAGGCCTGGACGGAGAGCCGGGACTACTGGATGGCCAGCGAGCGTAACCGTCAGATAGACTTCGACAAACTATATTATACCAACCAGCAACTCAACAGCACGGGACGGGATGCAGTCTATTGGATTGAGGCCAAGCACAATGACCACATGGTCACTAACCTGGGTTCTACCTTCGACTGGAACATCGACAAGAACACACGGTTCCTGGCTGGACTTCAGCTGGCAAGCAACAAGGGTATGCACTATTCTACCATGGAAGACCTGCTGGGCGGACAGTATTTCCACAACGTGAACACCTACGCGCAGGGGGACTACCCCAGCCAGGCCAGCGAGATACAGTATGACCTGAACAACCCCAACGCACCCGTCAGGGTCGGGGACCGCATGCGCTATGACTACGACATCATCAGCCAGAATGCCAAGATCTGGGCTTCATGGGTCAAGGACAAGGGCATCAGCCACAACTTCATTGCAGCCAAGGTGGGAGGCAGTCAGATGTGGCGCAACGGTCACATGCTGAACGGATTCTATGACCCGAGCAAGGGATGGGACAAGAACGCGTCCTACGGCAAGAGCCGGAAGGGAAGGTTCCTGGACGGTGGCTTCAAGATGGGAAGCACGCTGAACCTGGGCAAGGGAAATGCCATCACCCTGGGTGCGGGCTATGAGGCTCGCGCACCACGTGCCAGCGTGGCATTCGTAAGCCCTGAAATGAACAACAACTTCGTGGATAACCTGAAGAACGAGAAAGTATGCACCGCTGAATTGGGATATGCCCTGAACAGCAAATGGGTGCGCCTGAACCTGACAGGTTACTACACGCATGTTCATGATGGTACGGAGTGGCAGAATTTCTACTTCGATGATGTAAACAGCTTCACCTACGTAAGCCTTACCGGGGTAGAGAAAGACTACTTTGGTGCAGAACTGGGAGTCAAGTTCAAGGTGACGAGCAATCTGGACATCAACCTCATGGGTACCATTGCCGATGCCAAGTATGTATCGAATTCCGATGTGAACTACATGCTCTCTACCAAGGGTACCACCAACAGCGACATCTGCTACAACAAGGGCATGCGTGAGAGTGGCACTCCACTCACCGCAGCTTCTGTAGGATTGAGCTACCGCGTCAAGGGATGGTACATTGACATCAACGGCAACTATTATGACCGCATATACCTCTCCTACAGTCCCTGTATGCGATATGACTGGACGGTGAAGAAGGACAATGACGGCACTCCCATCATTCCCGACCAGGCCAAAGGCAAGGGAGGGTTCATGCTGGATGCCAGCATCGGACACCAGTTCCGCGTAGCCAAACGCCCCCTCAGCGTGAACCTCATGATTACCAACCTCACCAACAACCGCAGTATCTGTACCGGTGGATACGAGCAGAGTCGTAGCAACTACAGCACCAACACAACGACAGGTACCCAGAGCCAGCGTACCTATAGTTTCTCCAACAACCCCAAGAAGTTTTATGCTCAGGGTATCAACGGCATGCTGAACATCAACTACCGCTTCTGACCTCTCAGTAGAATATAAATCACCTAATAATAACACATTATGAAGATAAAGAATATATTCCTTGCCATGACCCTGGGAGTAGCCGCAGCTCTCTTCACCTCATGCATGGACAAGGACTGGGAGACTCCTTCTTTCGAAGAGGCACCCTACGGCAACAACAATATCAAGGAGACTCATGTGGTCAGCATCGCTGAACTCAAGGGGATGTACCCCCAGTATGCTGCCAACTATACCTGCACGCTCATGGACAAGGAAGCCCAGCTCAAGGTATATGTAACAGGGAATGATATTACTGGCAATCTCTACAACTCCATTTCCGTGCAGGACGAGAATGGGGATGCACTCATCATCTCCATCAGCGAGAGCAGCCTCTATGGCTACCTGCCCGTGGGACAGGAGATTCTCATCGACACCAAGGGGCTTTACATCGGCGGGTATGGTTCTCAACCCCAGATTGGCACTCCCTACACCAATTCAAGTGGCAACACCTACGTGAGTCGCATGAGCAGTTCCCTGTGGCAGGAACACTTTCGTATCCTGCCCGGCAAGCATGAGGTACTCATCCCTGCATTTACCACGGATGAATTCAAGCAACTCAACATCGAGACGGACTGCGGCAAGCTGATGACCATCAAAGGGGTCAGCATCAAGGGTGCTGACGGCAAGAAGACATGGGCCAACGAGGCAGATGCAGGCTCACAGACCAGCGTGACACTGTATTTTAAGGAGTTGAACACTTCTTATCAAGTATATACCAGTACCTACTGCGACTTTGCCAACGAGCCCGTGCCGACAGGCAAGATGAATCTCACGGGAATTTGGAAGCGCTACAACAACTACTGGGAATTGATTATCCGTGACCTGAATGACATCGAGGTCATTGAATAAACAGCAATACCAAAGCGCATGCTTCATGGTGAAAGAAACATTAAAATTATATCAAAGAACACTATTATGAAAAACTTTTGGAAATCATTGATGATTGTGCTTGTCAGCGTATTCGCACTGGCAAGTTGTGAGGATGTACCTGCCCCCTACCCCAATCCCGACAACGGGGAGAATGGCGGAGGTAATACCAACGAAGAGGTGGCTCCAGCCGGCGAAGGTACCTTGGAGAATCCCTACAACGTGGCTGGCGTGCTGGTCTATATCGAGGGACTGGGGGCTGACGTAGAATCAAGCACTGCTGTATATGTCAAGGGTAAGGTGCTGAGCAACAATACTTCGGAAGCTACCATCACCCAGTACGGCAACATGACTTTCGATATCATTGACGAAGGTAACACCAGCAAGACCTTCAAGGCATTCCAGGTGTATGGTCCCGGCAACAAGAAGTTCACGGCTGTAGATCAGATCAAGGAGGGTGATGAGGTCATTGTCTATGGAAAGGTAGTCAACTACAAGGGTAATACTCCTGAAACTGTAGGCAAGGGACAGGCTTACGTCGTTTCCATCAATGACAACGGAAATGCAGGTGGTGACACACCGGGCGAGGAAATAGCCCCCATCGGAGATGGCACAGCAGAAGCCCCCTTCAACGTGGCAGCTGCATTGGCGTACATAGAGACACTGGGAGCTGACGTAGAATCAGCCACTGCAGTATATGTCAAGGGTAAGGTACTCAGCAACAATACTACAGAAGCTACCATCACCCAGTACGGCAACATGACTTTCGATATCATTGACGAAGGTAACACCAGCAAGACCTTCAAGGCATTCCAGGTGTATGGTCCCGGCAATCAGAAATTCACCGCTGTCAGCCAGATCAAAGAGGGCGACGAAGTTATCGTTTACGGAAAGGTGGTCAACTACAAGGGAAATACCCCTGAGACCGTTGGCAAGGGACAGGCTTACGTCGTTTCCATCAATGGCAACGGGAACACGGGGGGTGACACACCAGGTGAGGAAATAGCCCCCACTGGCGATGGCACAGCAGAAGCCCCCTTCAACGTGGCAGCTGCATTGGCGTACATAGAGACACTGGGAGCTGACGTAGAATCAGCCACTGCAGTATATGTCAAGGGTAAGGTACTCAGCAACAATACTACAGAAGCTACCATCACCCAGTACGGCAACATGACTTTCGATATCATTGACGAAGGTAACACCAGCAAGACCTTCAAGGCATTCCAGGTGTATGGTCCCGGCAATCAGAAATTCACCGCTGTCAGCCAGATTAAGGTAGGCGACGAGGTCATCGTATATGGCAAGGTAGTCAACTACATGGGCAACACACCGGAGACCATCGGCAAGGGACAGGCTTACGTCGTCTCCATCAACGGCAAGGAGGAAATGCCTGAACCCGGGGAAGACAATCCCGGTGGGGACACGCCGAGTGGGGATGCAAGCGAATATGCCAACACCATCTCCTATACCGCTGGTTCCAACTTCTACGATGACGGCGTAGCCACCATTAACGGGGTATCGGACGTGAAGGTGCTGAAAATTGGCACTTCCAAGGCTACTGGCGAATTCACCTTCACATCAAGCAGCGACAAACTTACCTTCTATGCCGTAACCTGGAATAAGGCATCCTCAGCCAGTGTCAAGTTCCTGGTTGATGACAATGAGGTTGCCAGCGTGACGGTAAGGGAGAACACGGGTGCAGCAAACAACTCACCCTATACCCTCACTGTTTCCAGTGAAGACAAGTATGAAATCACTATTCCTGCCGGAAAGACTATCAAGGTCACCGCAGACAAGCGAATCATCTTCTTCGGCATGAAAAATTAATCCTTGCCATACTTTCAGGGCGTGCAGACCTCTCTGCACGCCCTTTTTCCATCTTCACCCTCCGTCTTTTTACATTTTCATCCCCACTTGTTTGCAGAAACGCCTTTTTATTTCTACCTTTGCAAACAAAACTACAAAAATCATTTTCCCCAAGTCCCCAAAACGATGATAAAAAAAACATGGTGGCTGCTGGCCTTCAGCCTGACATTCATGGCCTGCGGTGATGACGAGATGACACCGAACGGAAATTCCGTTCCCAACAAGAATGCAAACGCATACGTGGCTGAAGCCGTATGCGAGAAGACGAACGTGGATTATCTCAAGATAGCCCAACGGTTGGAAATGCCACGGCTGAAGAACGAGAGCGACCTCTTCGTGGTGCACACGCTGCCTGATGGCACGGTGAACTACTGCATGGAATACGACTACGGAAAGCTGGCAGCAAGATGGACGGCCTACCAATGGTACACGGGATTCAGCAGCAAGGACAGCCACTGGAACCGGAATGCTTGGCGTACAGGAACAACCTTCAATGGTTTCGGAGGCAACGGGGATCCCTTCCAACCTGACCCACTCATCCCACGTGACTTTCAGACGACCCTCGAAGACCACGCAAGCAACGGGCATGACCGCGGCCACATGCTGGGGTCTGCCGACCGCCTCAACTCCAAGGAGGCCAATGGGCAGACCTTCTACCTCAGCAACATGCACCCACAGCTGTCTGGTTTCAACCAAAGGGGTGTCTGGTACACCCTGGAAGGACTCCTCCGCAAGAATTACGATACCACGGCATTTCGCGACACGCTCTATGTAGTGAAGGGGGGAACCATCGACCAGTCAAACTACACCTATACCAAAGGGCAGTCAGGACGCAACCTCCTCACGCCCAAGTATTTCTTCATGGCCTTGCTTTGCAAGAACAAGAGCACCAGCCAGGGTGGCTACAAGGCCATCGCTTTCTGGATGGAACACAAGGCCAACACGGATACCGATGTAGCGAAATACGCCATCAGCATTGACGAACTGGAGAAGAAGACGGGCATTGACTTCTTCTGCAACCTTCCTGATGACATCGAGGCTGTCGTCGAATCAAACATGATTCCCTCCACGTGGGGGCTCTAGCACCTGGAATCAGCAAGCCCCCAGGTACAGTGGGCATCACCAAGGCAGATTCCCTGACAGCAAGCCCCAAGGTACCGCCCCCATGCAGCGAGGCTATCCTGCACCACAAGCGCCATAGACCGCGAGGCCGTTTTGTGCAACGAGGCGGCGCCTCGTTGATTCACCCTCCTCTCCCCCCTCAACAACAAATCACTTCAACCATGACAAAACTCAAGCAAACCCTTTCCTTAGCAGCCGCCTTGCTGCTCTTCGTCCTCTCCACGGCCTCGGCCCAGCGCGTCATCGACAACCCCAAGCCCATCTGCCGCATGCTGCAGCGCATCGGCGGCAAAGGCATGGACAAGCGCATCCTGACCATTCTGGACGAAAGCCTGGCCCAGAACGGCCAGGAGGTATTCCTCATCACAGCCCGCCGTGGCAAGCCCTGCATCCAAGGCAGCACGCTGAGTGCCATCACCACGGGCATAGGATGGTACCTCAACCACCACGCGCACATCAACCTCAGTTGGAACCAGCTCACCTATGACCTGTCCTCCAACCCTCTTCCCGTACCCCGACAGCAGGAACGTCACACCTGCCGTGCAGACTACCGCTACTACCTCAACTACTGCACCTTCGGCTACAGCATGACCACATGGACCTGGGAACGCTGGCAGAAAGAGATAGACTGGATGGCACTCCACGGCATCAACATGCCGCTGCAAATCATCGGTCTGGAAGAGGTGTGGCGCCGTGTACTCCGCCAGTACGGCTATACCGATGAGGAAGCCAAACGCTTCGTGGCAGGTCCTGCCTACACAGCCTGGTGGGGCATGAACAACCTGGAGGGATGGGGCGGAACGCAGCGCAATGCATGGTTCGAACGCCAGACACGCCTCTGTCAGCAGATTCTGGCAAGGCAGCGTGAACTTGGGATGCAGCCCGTACTGCCCGGCTTTGCCGCCACGGTACCCAGTGACTTCACCCTCAGGAACCCCGACATCCCCAGCGAGAGCCAGGGCAACTGGTGCTATGCCTTCCAGCGTCCTTTCATCATGGATCCCACCAGTCAGAAGTTTCCCGAAGTGGCACGTGTCTATTACAAGGCACTGAAAGAGGTGATGGGAACCTCCCGTTACTACTCCATGGACCCCTTCCACGAAGGGGGAACCATCCGCAGCGGCCGATACAACGAGGGATACCGGGCTATCTATGATGCCATGAACGACAACTGTGGTACGGACACCAAGTGGGTCATCCAGCAATGGCAATGGGGAGCTCACCAGGCTCTGTGCCTCCAGGCCATCCCGGAAGGACGTCTCATTGTCCTTGACCTCTTCAGCGACGGCAATGCTGCCTTCGACGCCTACAAGGGATATACGCCCCAGGAGGCCGTCTTCTGTACCATTCCCAACTTCGGCGGACGTACGGGTTTCATGGGTCGCCTGCAGAAAACGACTTCCACCTATTTCAGTTATGTGCAGAAGTACCCCTCTATCCAGGGTATCGGGGCAGCCCCGGAAGCCATCGAGAGCGTGCCCATCGTCTATGACATGCTCTTTGAACTTCCCTGGATGGCCGATGAACCTGATGTGGCTGAATGGGTGAGCGAGTACGCCAAGGCACGCTACGGCACCTACAACGCTGACGCACAGCGGGCCTGGCTGGGCATCCTCTCTACGGCCATGAACGAAACCACCTCCCTGCAGGGACCTCACGAAAGCGTGATGTGTGGCCGTCCCAGTCTCTCCATACACAGTGTGAGCACTTGGGGAGGCAGCCACATCTTCTATTCCTCTGAGGCACTTCTTTCTGCCGCGCGCGACCTGCTGAATGCGGCCTCTGTCATAGGTACCAAGGGTAGTCTCGGGGCACAGAACATGAGTTACGACCTCACGGACATCGTGCGCCAATGCCTCAGCGACTACAGCAAACAAATCCTGGGCGAGATAAAGGCTGCGCACGAGGCAAGCAACCCGACACGCTTTGAAGAGAAGAAGGAGCGTTTCCTGCAACTCATCCTCGACACAGACCGGCTCCTGGGCACCAACAGCCTCTTCCGTCTGGGCCATTGGACGGAAACAGCCCGCAAGGCTGCTGCGGAGATGAAGGGTGCCTCCCAGGAAGACCAGGACTGGATGGAACTGGAGAATGCGCGTACCCTCATCACCACTTGGGGTGACCATGACCACAGTGAGTATGGTGGCCTGCGTGACTACAGTTATCGCCAATGGCAGGGAATGCTGCATGACGTCTATTACCAGCGTTGGAAATACTGGTTCGAACACCAGATGCAGGCTCCCGAGGGTGGATGGTTCTACAGCGAGTGGAACTGGGCGCACGAATTGGAAGGAGAATGGGGGGCCACAGCCAAAGGTACAGAAAGGAAGCGGACGCGAACCTTCTATTCGCCCGAACCCGAAGGAGATACCTACACCGTGGCCAAAGAGGTCTTCCAAAAGTACTTCTGATATACAAAGGGACTGGATTTTGAGCGCAGGAATATGCATTCACACGCTTTCTTTCCGCATTTTTGAGTCAAAAAACAAAAATAATCTGTCTAAGGCATTGTAGATTAAGCAATATTTCGTACCTTTGCAGCCGATAATTATTAACCCCGCCCCTTATCCACTTCCCCATGAGGGAAATTCGGGGGCATAAAACGTGCAAAAAAATGAAAAAAGGACTTCATCCCGAGAATTACCGTCCTGTAGTATTCAAGGACATGAGCAATGGCGACGTTTTCCTGAGCCGCTCAACCGCCAAGACCAACGACACCATCGAGTTCGAAGGCGAGACTTACCCCCTCATCAAGCTGGAAATCTCCAACACCTCTCACCCCTTCTATACGGGTAAGAGCAAGTTGGTGGACACCGCTGGTCGCGTGGACAAGTTCATGAGCCGCTACGCTCGCACCCGCAAGTAATTCCGGGAAGCATTTCAAAAAGCGCACTGAGCGCAGGAATAAAAGAGGCAAGCATCCTTGTGGTGCTTGCCTCTTTTGTATCCAGAAGACAACATGAAGCTTCATCGGCCTCACGCGCCTATGTGTCAGGGAAGGTCGTACTCCACGGTCTTTACGTATGGAGTCAGCCGTTCCCTGTCTTCCTTGGAGAGGAACTGCAGGGATATCTCCCAGGTGATGCGGGGAGCTGTCTCTGACAGGGTTGCATTCAGGAATGGCATGTCCTGGAGTTCGCGAAGGGCGTAGGAAAGGTCATCGTCCTTCCCATTATCAGCAGGAAGGCTGAAAAAAGCCTCCACACCAGGACGGGACAGCGTACACACCAGGGGAGTCCAGTCCTGACTGAAGCACTTGACACTACTGTCGGCAATGGGACCCAGACAGGTGCGCACGAGATACAGTACCCCCGTGCTGTCCGTATTGGGCACATACTTCATCTCCAGATATCCCTTCTGGCTGGTTTGAAACAGCAGATAGTCTTCTGTGAGTTTTTTCAATTCTACATACTGATCCAGCTTGTTCTTCACACGGGCCTCCAGATGATTCTCTATGAAGTCTATGCAGTCCAGGCGGTTATTCTTTGTCACCAGGGGCAACAAACTGTCGGGCATGGCCGCAAAGAGGTCACGCATCTTCACCTCCTGGGCCAGGAGGTTCACGCCTGTCAGCATCAGCAGGCTGGTAAGGTATATTCGTTTCTTCATCTGTCTCTTCACCATCATTGTAATATGACTTAGCACAACTGTCCCAGGCATAGGAAAAGCATACTGAGCAGCACAAGCAGCAGGTCGATGGCCTTGCTCCTTAGATTCTTCTCGCGGAAAACCAGGGCTCCGACTACAAAACTCACTATCACGCTACCCCTTCTCACCATAGACACCACGCTTATCATGGCGTCATCCAGACTCAGGGAATAGAAATAGACGAAGTCTGCCGCACTGAGGAAGAGGCTGATGAACAGGATGGTCCAATGCCAGTGGAAGGGGGTGGACTTATGGCGCTGGGGCCACCAAAGCAGCAATAACATGGCTCCCATCATGCCAGCTTGATAAAAATTATAATAACTCTGCACCACCATACGGTTCAGACCTACGCCGCCTGCCAGGGCAGGAGCCATTAGGTATTTATCATACAGACCGCTCAAGGCCCCCAGTACAGCCGCAGCCACTACGCAGAGTATCCACTTGTTATGCGCAAAATGGATACCCTCCTTCCTACCGCTTCGGCTCAGCAGGAAGAAACTGAGGATAGCCAACAGCACTCCGATCCATTGATAGACATTCAGTCTTTCTCCGAAAAAGACAAGAGCTCCTACCAGCACCATGACAGGTCGCGTGGCATTGATGGGGCCCACCAGCGTCAAGGGTAGGTGTTTCATGCCAAAATACCCACATATCCAGGAACTCAGCACGATGCAGGACTTGAGCAGTACATACTTCTGTACCTCCCAGCCCTGCTGCGGTACGTAGAGCATGGCATCCTCACTGATGTAGCCACCTGCCGAGAGCAACACAAAAGGAAGGAAGACCAGACTACAGAACACGGTGTTGAGGAACAGTACAGGAATGACGGCATTCTCACGCAGGGCATGTTTCTTCGAGACATCGTAGAATCCCAGCAACGCGGCCGACATAAACGCAAATAACAACCACATAATATCTTCAGTATTTAATATCTACCAGAAACAGCGCATGGCCAGGCACACTCTCGCCCGCCGAACAGCGGTTCTTCTCCTCTATCACCTTCCGGAAACCTTCCACAGTCAGTTTTCCTCTTCCCACCTCAACCAGTGTTCCCACTATGGCACGCACCATGTTGCGAAGGAAACGGTTGGCTGTTATGGTGAACCGCCATACGCCCGGTTCGAGTTCCTCCCAACAGGCTTCCGTCACCTGGCACAAGTTCGTTTTCACATCTGTGTTCACCTTCGAGAAACTAGTGAAGTCCTCATATTCCAACAGCAACTTGGCGGCTTCATTCATCCTGTCGAAATCCAGCCTGCCATATACCTGCCAACTGTAGGCCCGGCGAAAAGGATTCTTCTCTACGTGGATAAAGTAGTGGTAGGTACGGCTCGTGGCGGAGAAACGGGCATGGCAGTCCTCTGCGACCGGCTCCACCTTTTGTATGGCAATGTCCGAAGGAAGCAGTTTGTTCAACTTGTACCTGAGCTGCGCACAGTCCACCTCACCAAAGTCAAAGTGTGCCACCATCATGCGGGCATGCACACCCGTATCGGTACGTCCTGCCCCCACCACTTCGATGGGTTGTCGCAGCACGGTAGAAAGGGCATGCTGCAACGTCTCCTGCACGCTGATACTATGCGGTTGCACCTGCCAGCCATGGTAGGCTGTGCCATCGTAGGAAAGCGTAATGAAATAACGCATAAGCTCTAACGAAGGATTTTTTTGCCACGCTTTACATACACTCCCTTGATGCCTTTCCTTGTCACAGGCCTGCCTGCCAGGTCAAAGACATCTGCGTTGTCTCCGGCATCATCTACAAGAATGGAATCAAGTTCGTCAGACACGCTGTAGGGTGTCATCCGTATGTCATCCACGTTGACACGCTTGCCGTCTGTTCCACTGCACTCAAATTTCAGGCGCACGTTGCCCGACAGATGAACCTCATAGTCATATCGCTGCCATGTGCCACTCTCAAAGGAAAGATCTGTAACTATGGGAATCCATGTGTTCCCCCCGTCTGACGAACAGCTGACCGTAAGTCTTACGCCTGTATCCGCCTTGAAATTGCCGGCATAGAACGACACGCTGCCGCATCCACTCTTGCTATCTTCTAACATAACTATGTAGCCGCCACTCTTGATACGTACAGACCACGTACCATTGGCTTTCTCGTCCTGGCCAATCAGGGCATTAGCCATATACCAGTTGCATGCAGTGCATTCCACCGTAGCAGCCGCGTATGCTCCCTTGGTACCATTTTCAAAGTCTTCCACAAAAGGCTCTGTGTCATCGGGCACATCTGGATTATCGGGGGTATCAGGAGTGTCGGGAGTGTCAGGAGTATCGGGTACGTCTGGTATTTCTGTCGAAGCTCTATCTACGTGAAAGGCATAATCAATGCTGTCGCCCCACACATATTCACAGAGATAAGGATAATCCACGAATGGATTCCTGTTACCTTGTATCTTGTAAACTGCCTCGTTACGCTTCTTCTCTATTTCATCCACAGGGTCCTGACGACTCCATTTCATAAGAAGTTGCTGTGTCCAGTCGTTAAAGACAGGCCAGTCATTGTTTTCCAGTTGTGTCAAGGCTGCGGACTGCCATGTCAGGTGACTGTAACACGTGACCATATACATGTAGGTCCTGGCAAAGTCGCCCTTCCATCTGTCAGCGGGTTCCCATACTTGGATGCCTCGTTCATTCTTGCCCACCTTGATACTGCCATTGGTCCATGAAGAAGAGGTTACCTTACCCATCGCATAGTTTCCTTTACTGGAATTGGCAGTCTGGTCACTGGGCATCAGGTTGAACAGGTCACAGTAAGCCTGGTTCTTAGAACCACCCCACCAACTTTTGGCAAAGGAATGCTCAATGTTCATGCCAGGAACCGCCTCCGTGGAGGAATTAAACTGTCGCCATTCGTCACAGTAACGGTCCATGCAGTAACCCTCCTCAGTGCGATCAGTATAGTAAAAACCGCTCCAAGTAGCCCCTACTCCACTACCGTAATTAAGGACATTGGCGTTACAAATGATGTCTTTTAAGACGGCCTTCAGTTCCGCCTTCTTCTTACCTTCTGCATGATTGTAATATCCTGCAGGAATCTGCGCTGCCACCACGATGGGTAAGACAAACAATAAACATTGGAAACAAAAACGTCGCATTTCATTCACATTTTGGCTACAAAGATACGAATAAGTTTTGAAAACAGAAAATCACCAAGTAAAAAACAAAAAACAAAAGTCTTTTCAATGTTTACATAAGAAGAAACGCACGAAAAGGGACGGCGAAGAACAAGTAGAATCGTATAAAATAGTCAATAACACTGCACATTACTGACAAACAAGAAATGACGGCGGCTACCTACTACTTTTAAAGGCGGCCACCTACTACTTTTGAACGGCTTTTTTGTCTATACTATGCAGTGTGTTACACTGCACCACCCTCTCCTCCTCTCTTCCTCTCTCTCTCCCCTCTCCCCTTTTCCCCCCGTACACACACAACGCAAAAGACCCTCCAGAATTGCTTCTGAAGGGTCTTGCTGAAAACGG
>CALZGT010000039.1 GCA_945787235.1 uncultured Prevotellaceae bacterium | reverse complement strand
CGAAGGATGGCTACCTGTGGGTTCACAACTATGCACAAGTACTGCGTACACCCGACGGGGTTCCCGTTCGCGCCAGGTGTGTGGTCTTTGACATCAGCGAGCAGAAGCACTACCAGCATCTGCTGGAAGCACAGCAGGTGGAACTGCGCAAAGCCAAGGAGGCAGCTGAGGCAGCCAATGCGGCCAAGACGAGTTTCCTCTTCAACATGAGCCATGACATCCGTACGCCCATGAATGCCATCATCGGGTTCACGGACTTGCTGCGGAAGCATCAGCAGGATCCTGAGAGAAGGGAAAACTACCTCAGGAAGATTGAGTCGGCCAGCACGGTACTGCTGAGCATCATCAACAACGTGCTGGAGATGGCTCGCATCGAGAAGGGTACGATACGGGTAGAGGATAATGTCTGGAACTCGAGACAGTTCCAGGACACGCTCTGCTCGGTCTTTGTGGAGATGATGCAGCAGAAGAAAATCGAGTTCTCCATCACCAAGAATATTCAGCACGACTACATCTACTGCGACCCCATCAAGCTACAGGAGGTCTATATCAACATTCTGTCCAACGCCTATAAATATACAGAGGAAGGGGGAAAGGTGGAGATGCACATAGAGGAACTGCCCTACGACCGTGAGGGCTACGCGCTCTACCGGGCCACCGTACGTGACAATGGCATAGGCATGTCGGAGGATTTCCTTCCCCACATCTTCGAGGAGTTTTCAAGGGAGAACAACACCACGGACAACAAGATAGAGGGAACGGGACTGGGAATGCCCATCGTGAAAAGGCTGGTGGAGATGATGCATGGCACCATTGAGGTGGAGAGCCAGAAGGGGGTGGGTACCACCTTCACCGTGACCATACCGCACCGCATCGCTGATGCCAACAGCCTGCACCTTCATCCGAACAAGCCGTCTGGTGCAGCACAGTTCGAAGGCAGGCGCATATTGCTGGCGGAGGACAATGACCTGAATGCAGAGATTGCCACGGAGATTCTACAGGAGGTGGGTCTTGAGGTGGAAAGGGCTGAGGATGGGGTCGTATGTCTGGAGAAGATGAAGGAGGCACCCGCAGGACACTATGACTTGATCCTGATGGACATACAGATGCCACGCATGAACGGCTATGAGGCCACACGTGCCATACGTGCCCTGGAGGACAAGACAAAGGCCAGCATTCCCATTCTTGCCATGACGGCCAATGCCTTCGAGGAGGACAGGCGGGAGGCGCTAAACGCTGGAATGGACGGGCACCTTCCTAAACCCATCAATGTGCCCAAGCTGTTGAAGACGCTGGCACAACAGTTGACAATGAACAAGGAATAATTAACAATGGGATGGCGCAGAGAATGCATCTAGATTAACCAGGCTGGCAATAATGACTAGCAGAACCAGTATAACGATGATAACGTCGATAACGTCAATAACGTGAATAACGTCAATAACGCTAATAACGTTAACAACGATGCACTATAAACTCCAAAACCGCTCCGTATGTTACAAACCATGGCATACGGAGTCTTTTTTGGCTGAAATATGCAGTTTTTACTTACTTTATTTGGAAAACTGCACATTTAGCCGTACCTTTGTGCAGTTTTTCAAGGTATAATTAAAGTTTTGATCATGAGTTACAACTTATTGAAAGGTAAGAGAGGTGTTATTTTTGGTGCACTCAACGAGCAGTCCATAGCCTGGAAAGTGGCTGTGAGGGCTGTCGAGGAAGGTGCTACCATCGTGCTGTCCAACACAGCCATGGCCATCCGCATGGGACAGGTCAATGAGCTGGCCAAGCAGCTGAACTGTGAGGTAATACCTGCTGATGCCACAAGCTATGAGGACATGGAGAATGTCTTCGCCCGTGCCCAGGAGATTCTGGGTGGACAGATTGACTTCGTGCTGCACTCCATTGGTATGTCTCCCAATGTACGCAAGAAGCGCACATACGATGACCTGGACTATAAGTTCCTGAGCCAGACACTGGACATCAGTGCCGTGTCTTTCCACAAGATGATACAGGCTGCCAAGAAGCAGAATGCCATTGCTGAATATGGCAGCATCGTGGCTCTTACCTACATGGCTGCACAGCGCACCATGTTCGGCTACAACGACATGGCGGATGCCAAGGCGCTGCTCGAAAGCATCGCACGCAGCTTTGGATATATCTACGGACGTGAGCACCACGTGCGCGTAAACACCATCAGCCAGTCACCCACAATGACCACCGCAGGAAGTGGCGTGAAGGGCATCGACCGTCTCTTCGACTTCGCCAACCGTATGTCTCCTCTGGGTAATGCCACGGCTGACGACTGTGCAGACTACTGCGTGGTGATGTTCTCTGACCTCACCCGCAAGGTTACCATGCAGAACCTCTTCCACGATGGTGGTTTCAGCAGCATGGGTATGAGTCTCCGTGCCATGGCTACCTACGAGAAGGGTCTGGAGGAGTACATGGACGAGAACGGAAACATCATCTACGGATAATTTGCAGTTTTGCTGCATCCATGCCACCAGATGTGTGGCTATCATACAATCACCCCGAAGGCATGTCCTCCAGGGTGATTTTTTTGTACCTTATCTTTATATAAGGTGCTATGGATGGACGCAAAATCATCTATGTAATTTTGCAGTTGGATTGCAAGATTGCATAGTTTTTTGCTTATTTTTATGTTTTGACGCACGTTTTCTATGTAGTTTTGCAGTTAGATTGCAAATTTACATAGATTTCTTATGAATAATTTTGCGGTTTGAAAAGAATAAATTACCTTTGCAACAGAAATCATTAGACTACTCTCAACTCTAAACTATATAAACTACTCTAAACTCTAATCTCTCAACTCTAAACTAAATCGACATTCAATGAAAAAGAAAAGAGAATATAGCACGGACGAATACCTCGGAATGGGTATGGTGGCCGAGGAGACGATGGAGTATGGCAAGGCTGTAGTGCATCGGGACATCAGCAAGGAGATTACGGAGGCAATGGAGTTTTTCCCTGTCATCACCATCACGGGTCCTCGGCAGAGCGGAAAGACGACGTTGGTGCGCACGCATTTCCCACACCTCACGTACTATACGCTGGAGAATCTGGACACGAGGGCTTTGGCTGAGGGGGACCCCGTGGCCTTCCTGAACCGCCACGCGGAAGGCATGATTCTGGATGAGGTACAGAACACGCCTGCGTTGCTGTCATACATACAGGGCATCGTGGACGAACATCCCGAGAAGCGTTTCATCCTGTCGGGAAGCAATAACTTTGCTTTGCTGAAGAACATGACACAGAGTCTGGCGGGACGGAGTTGTGTCTTCGAACTGATGCCCATGTCGCTGGCCGAGGTGGGGGGATGGGCAAGTGGTCTCAGTCTGGATGAACTGCTCTTCAATGGTTTGTTTCCGGCCATCTGTACGCATCGCAACAAACCGAAGTACCTATACCCAGCGTATATCAAAACCTATATAGAGCGTGACGTGAGGCTGCTCTCCAACGTGAAGGACCTCATGCTCTTCCGCACCTTCGTGAAGCTTTGTGCAGGACGCATCGGGTCGGTCTTCAATGCTTCTGAGCTGGCCAACGAGGTGGGGGTGGCCGTCAACACCATCCTCTCCTGGGTGAGCATCTTGCAGACTTCATACCTCATCTACCTGCTGCCGCCCTACTTCGAGAACAGCAGGAAGAGGCTCATCAAGAGTCCGAAGATATATTTCTGCGACACGGGACTGGCGTGCTCTCTCCTGGGCATCAACAGTGCGGAGGAACTGAGCACACACTCCATGAGGGGGCATCTGTTCGAGAACCTTGTGGTGATGGAGGCTTACAAGAGTTGCCTGAACGGTATGAAAGAGCCAAACCTCTATTTCTACCGTGACTCGAACCAGAACGAGGTGGACCTGATACAACTCACTTCAAGGGGAATGAGGGCCTACGAGGTGAAGAGTGCTTCTACCTTCGCAACACATTTTGAGAAGACACTCAAGGCACTTCCCACATGGGTGAAACATGAGGTGCGTGAGCGTACGGTCATCTATGCAGGCGAAATGGAACGGCTGGAGGGGGACATCCTGGTGCGTAATTTCCTGAATGCCAGCACAGAAAGAATATATTAAGAAAGGGGTGCAGGGCTACTTGCATTCCTTTTCCGTTATTTGTCACAAATTCGTAACACGCTTTCAGGACCTTATAACGGAGAAAATGTGTAACTTTGCGGCGGAACAGAAACATGACTTGCTATGAAAATACTTGTAGTAGATGATGAACAGGACATTTGCGAGATACTGCAATACAACCTGGAAACGGAAGGATATGAGGTAGATACAGCCCATAGTGCAGAGGAAGCACTGGTACTGAAGCTTACGGACTACAACCTTATACTGCTGGATGTAATGATGGGTGAGATGTCGGGATTCCAGATGGCCAGGAGGCTGAAGGAGAACGAGAAGACAAGTCACATACCCATCATCTTCATCACGGCACTGGAAGGAGAGGACAACACGGTGAAGGGGCTGAACATCGGGGCGGATGACTACATGGCCAAACCGCTCTCAATGAAGGAGGTGAAGGCAAGGGTCAAGGCTGTATTGCGACGCTCCTTCCCCACCCCAGGTACGGGGCCTCAGGCAGAAAGCTCTCAGAAAGAGATTCGCTACGAGGGCATTGTTCTGAACGTGGAGGCCAAATCGGCCATGATGGACGGGGAAGGTCTCTCACTCACCAAACTGGAGTTCGAGCTGCTGAAACTCTTCCTGCTGAATCCCGGCAAGGTGTTCGGGCGCAACGACCTGCTGGAACGCTGCTGGCCGCAGGATGTCTATGTACTAGACCGCACGGTGGATGTCAACATCACGCGGTTGCGCAAGAAGATAGGACGTTATGGCAAACAAATAAAGACGCGTTTCGGATATGGCTACTGCTTTGAGAAGTAAATCGTTCCAGAAGAATCTGCTGATGAGCATCGGCGGTATCTTCATCCTCTTTGCCGTATGCTTCACCCTCTACCAATACCAGAGGGAGAAGGACTACAAGATTGACATCATGCACTCGCGGCTGCAGATGTACAATTACGAGATGATGCAGTCGCTGGGCGACAGCCTGCTGAGCAGGGAGAAGTTCCAGGCATACGTGGAGCGACATCATGTGAAGGGATTGCGCATCACGGTCATCGACACGCGGGGACGGGTACTCATGGACAGTTACAACGCGGATGTAGATAGTCTGGAAAATCACCTGCAACGTACTGAAATACAGAAGGCATTGCACGAAGGAAACGGCTACGACATCAAGCGGCTTTCTGTCTCCACGCACGAGACGTATTTCTACTCTGCCACCCGTTTCGGAAAGTACGTGATAAGGGCGGCTGTGCCCTACTCTGCTGAACTTACACGCTCGCTACAGGCAGACAACACGTATCTGTATTTCACCCTGTTACTCACGGCTCTGCTCGGCATGGCTCTCTATGGGAGTACGAGTCGCATAAGCCGCCATATCGGGTACTTGCGTGAGTTTGCCGTCAAGGCAGAACAGGGGGAGGAACTGGACCACGAACTGGAACGGAAGTTGCCCGATGATGAACTGGGCGAAATCAGCCATACCATCATCATGCTCTTCTGGAAACTGCGTCACTCGGAGGAGGACAAGGTACGCATCAAGAGGCAACTGACACAGAACGCCGCACACGAGTTGAAGACACCTGCAGCCAGTATACATGGGTACCTGGAGAGCATCCTGGACCATCCTGACATGGATGCGGAGAAGAGGCAACATTTCCTGGAACGCTGTTACGCGCAGAGCGAGCGGATGAACAAACTGTTGCTGGACATGAGTGCGCTGACCAAGCTGGACGAACTGGAGGAGAAGGGACGGAGACACCGGGACGAATACAGGAGGGTGAACGTCCCTGACGTGATTCAGAATGTACTGGAGGACACTGCCCTGCAACTGCAGGGGAAGGGACTCACACCATCGGTACAGGTGCCGGAGAGGGTCATGGTTATGGGTGACACATCGCTCATCTACAGCATCTTCCGAAACCTCATCGATAACGTCATTGCCTACGCCGCAGGGGCTACGAAGTTGAAAATATTGTGTGCGGAGGTCGAAGAAGGGGGTAACCGCTGGTATGAGTTCACGGTGAGTGATAACGGACAGGGGGTGGAACCGCAGCATCTTCCGCATCTCTTCGAACGATTCTATCGGGTCGATAAAGGACGCTCACGCAAATTGGGAGGCACGGGACTGGGACTGGCCATAGTAAAGAATGCGGTTGCTGCCCATGGGGGGACAACAACCGCAGAAATGACACCAGGTGGCGGACTGACCATCCGTTTCACATTGGCGGCTTCAGAGCCGTCGCGGACGGGTCAGGTAGCTTCGGAATAGTCGTTGTTTATACCTCTGCCTGCCTGTACGACGTTGATGACATAGTCAGCCAGCTTCTCACATTCTGAGATGAAATCCACATAGAAGACACCCAGCTGGTAACTGTACTGACCTGAGTTCACGTCATGCAGGTTCTGGTTCTTCAGCTGCTTGCGGTAGTTGTTGATTTCGTGCTCTATGTTGAAAGAAGCCGTCACGCCCATGCGTCCTGAATTGCCCAGGCGTTTCATCATCTCCTGCAGGGCGCGCTCCACAAGCTGGAGCATGGTGCGCATGTGGTGCAACTGGTCTTCGGTGAAGGCATCCTGGCAGTTCATGCGGTGGCGGTTGAGGGTACGGGCCAGGTTATAGACAGAGTCGCCGATGGACTCGAGTTCGGTAATCTGGCGGAGCATCTTCTGTATCTCGCTCTTGGAGGCGTTACTCAGTCGGCCCTCACTGACCCTGCGCAGGTACTCTGCTATCTCCATCTCCATCTGGTCCGTGATGTTCTCGTACTTTTCAATGCGGTTGAAAGTCTTGTTGAAGACGGACTCGTCATCAGTGGCCATCAACTCTGAGACGAAACCGAACATGCGGTGACAACGCTCGGCAAAGTTGCCTATTTCCTTCTCGGCTTCCATGAGGCTCAGCTCAGCCGTAGAGAACAGACCGCCGGAGATATACTTCAGTCTGTGGTCCTCATCCTGCTCCTTCATGGGCAGTACGCGGCACACCAGCATCTCTATCTGCTTGACGAAGCCGATGAGCAGCAGGGTGTTGATGATGTTGAAGGCTGTGTGGAAAGCGGAAAGTTTGAAGAGGTCGTTGCCGCCTCCCATCACGTTCTCCACAAACCAGCTGACAACCGTACAGGCAGGATAGAACACGATGAGGAACACCACGACACCGAATACGTTAAAGAACATGTGGGCCAGAGCGGCACGGCGAGCTTGGGTGTTGGCCGTGAGCGAAGCCATGAAGGCGGTGATGGTGGTACCGATGTTCTGACCCATGGCCAGTGCGGCAGCCTGTTCAAAACCAAATCCAGGAATATTCATGCCAAACAGCATCAGGGTGATGGCCATGGTGGCTGCGGAAGCCTGGACAATCATGGTGACCACGGCACCCACGATGACGAAAAGGATGATGGTGAAAAAGGACCCCTGAGGTACATGAGCCAGCATGCGGGCTACCATGTCGCCGATGTTCATGGCGGTGGCGGCTTCCTGCAGGAAGGCAAGTCCCATGAAGAGGAAGGAGAATCCGAAGACAAACTCACCCATGCTCTTGCGGTTGCTCTTGCCACTGAATATCAGCGGCATGCCGATGGCCAGCAGGGGAATGGCAAAGGCTGCAATGTTGACCTTAAAACCTACGGCAGAGATAATCCAGGCAGTTACCGTGGTACCGATGTTGGCACCCATGATGACTCCGATACTCTGGGCCAGCGTCATGAGGCCGGCATTGACGAAGGAGACAACCATGACGGTGGTGGCGGAGGAGGACTGGATGAGTGCCGTAATCAGGACACCCGTCAGCACGCCCATCACGCGGTTGCGTGTCATGGCAGACAAAATACCTCGCAGACGGTCGCCTGCAAACTTTTCAAGTCCCTCCGACATCGTCTTCATTCCGAAGAGGAACAATGCCAGCGAGCCCACAAGGGAGAAGATGTTGATGATAAGATCCATATAGTAAAATGTTATGGTTTGGCTGCTTCAAGGGGTTCTCTCTGTTTCCGATTGCAAAGATATTACAATTTGGTTACATATCCATTAAGTAAGTGTTACAATTTGGTTACAAATGCAAAAAAAAGTAATTCCCCTGCCTTTTCTCGCCAAAAGTTGACATGCTTTTAGGCGGAAAAAGACAGAGGAATGTGCATTTGGGTCAGTAAAGGGGCAGGTACTCATAGGTGTTGCCCACCACCTGGAGATAGTCGTCGAAGGCTTCCCGCGTGATGACCACCGTGCCACGGCAGTCATTGGGATGGAAGCTGAGCGAGGTGGCCTCGCGGAGTGTCTCGTCGAGGAAGAGGTGTACGTGGTGTGCCTCGTCGTTGATGAGTCCGAAAGGCGACACGCTGCCGGGTTCGAGACCGAGATAGCGCATCATGCGTTCGGGAGAAGCGAAAGACAGTTTGCCGGGGGCTGGCTGTCCGCGTTGTACCAACGCTTCCTTGAGGCGGTGCTCAAGGTCGTGGATGGCCAGGTCATGGTCGCAGTGGAAGCACACCAGGTAGTGACGGTTGCCCTTATGGTTGCGCAGGAAGATGTTCTTGCAGTGTACACTGCCGTCATCCTTCCACCATCGTTTGGCTTCCTCTATGGTCTTGCCCTCAGGATGGGTATAGAGGCTGTAGGGTATGTGGTGCCCGTCAAGGTATCGTGTCACCTTTTCGGCACGTTCGTCCAATGTTTCCATTTGCATGAAGTGATTACCTTATGTTGGGTTCAAGCCTGATGTACGGTAAGTTGCGGGAAGGGGAAATTGATGCCTTCCTTGTTGAACGTCTTGTAGATGGTCTCGTTGGTGTCGAAGAACACACCCCAGTAGTCCTCACTCTTCACCCACAGACGGATGGTGATATCTACACTGCTGGACGAGAGGGCACCGAGCGCCACGAAGGGAGCAGGCTCCTGCAGGATGCGCGTGTCGGCAGCAAAGAGCTTCTGCAGCACCTCACGCACGCGGTCGATGTCCTGTCCATACTCCACCCCGATGGTGAGGTCCACACGCCGCAAGGGTTCCTTGCTGAAATTCGTCATGTTGCCGCTGCTCAGGGCTCCGTTGGGGAGGATGACGTCACGGTTATCGACGGTAACGATGATGGTATGAAGTATCTGAATCTCCTTCACCGTACCACTCTCGCCCTGGGCAGTGATGTAGTCGCCTACACGGAAGGGACGGAAGAGCAGAAGCAGTATGCCGCCCGCCAGGTTCTGCAGGTTGCCCGAGAGTGCCATACCGGCAGCCAGACCAACGCTGGCCAGCAGGGCGGCGAAGCTCGTGGTATCTACTCCGAGTGCGTTGACCACGGCAACGATGAGAAGCGTAGTGAGGAGTACGTTGACGAAGCTCTTCACGAAACTCTGTATCGTGAGGTCCACGTTGCGCTTCACCAGTACCTTAGCCACGATTTTGTTGACCATGCGGATAATGAAGCGTCCCACCACATAGATGATGATGGCCACCAGGATGCTCTTGCCGGCCTGCAACGCAAAACCGATGAGCGTTTCCAGCAGTTTGGATAATTCTACGTCGTAAATGTCCTTGACCGCCTCCGTGCTCTTCAAGGCTACGTCGGCAGCTTGTAATACCATTGAATTCATGTGTTCTGTAGTTGTTTGTAGTTTTGTGTATTTTCGTTCTGAGCATAGTGTGAATGAAGGTTCCTTGTCCGCCTGTTCACCTCGGGGTCTCCCTACTTGCGTAGAAGGCGGTAGTCTGCCAGCCCTTGCAGTTCGCTGATATCCACGGGGACATACTTCATGTCATAGTCTGCCCCACGCGTTCCGTCCTCATAGAAGAAGGCGATGCGCCCGTCCTTCTGCACGGTCATGGTGCTGTAGGCAGAACTACCCCGTGTGAACTCCTTGCCCATGACCCAATGCTGTGAGAACCGCTGCGGGGTGCTGTACGTCTCAGGCGTGTCGAGCAGCTTGTACCAGAGGCACACCTGCGTACGGCCGTCACCTGCGGGAGCCGACTGCATCACGATGGGTACCACGCGCCCCGTCTTCCGGTGCTTGGCTTTCACCACCATGATTTCTCCGTTGGTGCTGTTGGCTCCCCAGCGCAGGCCTTCGGGTACGTCGTGGGAAGCCACAGGCTCGTCCCACTGTCCAGTCGTCCAGGTCTTGTCGGCAAAGTGGAAGATGTTGTAATAGCGTCCGTAGGACTTCCTTCCGCTCAGCACCACACTGCCGTCGGGCAGTTCCTCTGCCTTGGGTTCATCGCCGCCGGGTATGGGACGTACGCTCTTCTCGCCCAGCAGTTTCCAACTGCCTGGTTTCCCGAACTCATCACTGTAGATGACGTAGTTCGTCAAACCATCTCCGGCATAACCGTTGGTGGTCCACAGGGCCACATAGACGCGGTAGTAGCGCCCCTTCTTCACGATGCGGCTCTGTGATATCTTTCCCGACCCCACGAAATAGTTGATGCGGTCGGCAGGCAGCAGTGCCATGATTTCGTCCTTGATGTCGATGGGTGTCTCCCACTTCCATCCTCCCTTGCCGTCAGGCGTACCCCAGGTGATTACACCCCGCTGGGATGCCCTCCAGCAGACACCTCCCTTGGGAGCACTCACTGCCATGAGCATGACGCGCTGGCTCGTACGGTCTGCACACACGGCAGCATCACCGTAGCCGCAGGTATTCGAGGCGTCCACCCCGTCGCCTTCCAGCAGCAGGATGTCGTCTGCTGTCCAGGTGCGTCCCTGGTCCTTGCTCACCTTATATACAAGGTCCACGCGACCATAGCCTATGTCAGCACCGCAGTAACGGTCATCGCTGATGGCCAGCAACTCACCCTTCCGGGTCGTGGCAATGGCAGGGATGCGGTAAGGCCGCTGCCTTTGGTAGGTGGCAAAAAGTATCTGTCCCTCATGATCTGCCTGTGGGGTGTCAGCGGCACGTGTCACACCGAAACCAGTGAGACAAAGGGCAAGGAGTAGGAAAATACGTTTCATGTCGGTGATGGGGAAAAAGGTGAAAGGAGATTCCTGTAGATGAACTATCATGACTTAATCAAAGACAGGCCGCAGAGGGCATTGCACGGGGTTGGCAAGCACTTCTCTGCGGCCCTGTCCTGTTGCTGTCAGGCGTTGCTATCAGCTCTCGTAACCCTTGGGGTTGTTCTTCTGGAAGTTCCAGGAGTCGCGGCACATCTCCACGATGCCGAACTTGGCCTCCCATCCGAGTTCTGCCTTGGCCTTGGCAGGATTGCAGTAGCAGGTAGCGATGTCACCCGGACGGCGGGGCTTGATGGCGTACTTCACCTTCAGACCGTTGGCCTCCTCAAAGGCTTTCACCACGTCGAGCACGGAGTAGCCGTGGCCGGTACCGAGGTTGTAGATGGCCAGACCCTTGTTCTCCTGGATGGCCTTCAGGGCACATACATGTCCGTTGGCCAGATCGACCACGTGGATGTAGTCACGCACGCCGGTACCGTCATGGGTGTCATAGTCATCACCGAATACACCCAGTTCCTCGCGCATTCCGATGGCCGTCTGTGTAATGTAGGGCATAAGGTTGTTGGGGATGCCGTTGGGGTTCTCGCCAATCAGGCCGCTCTCATGTGCACCGATGGGGTTGAAGTAGCGGAGCAGCACGACGTTCCATTCGGGATCTGCCTTCTGGATGTCCATGAGCACCTGCTCCAGCATGGACTTGGTCCAGCCGTAAGGATTGGTGCACACGCCCTTGGGGCACTCCTCGGTGATGGGGATGATGGCGGGGTCACCATACACGGTGGCAGAGGACGAGAAGATGAAATTCTTGCAACCATGCTGGCGCATCACGTCGCACAGTACGAATACGCCGTTCATATTGTTCTCATAGTACTCCAGAGGCTTTGCCACTGACTCACCGACGGCCTTCAGTCCGGCGAAATTGATGACAGCGTCAATCTTGTTCTCCGTGAAAACCTTCTCCATGGCCTCGCGGTCGCGGATGTCTGCCTCATAGAAGGTCACCTTCTTGCCGATGATCTTCTCCACGCGACGGATGGCCTCGGGCTGTGAGTTCATGAAATTGTCCACCACGACAACGCTGTGACCAGCCTTGTCGAGTTCAATCAGGGTGTGGCTACCGATGTAACCTGCACCACCTGTCAAAAGAATGTTCATAAATAATAGTATTTGGTTAATTAAATGTAGTTTTTCGGGTATCGGGCACCATTTGTCAGAACAGGAACGCTCCTGGTTCCGCTGCAAATTTAATAAAAAAACGCTTCTTGGCACAATAATCGGGGAAAAAACTCACATTAGCCGTGCAAAAAACCGAATTTGGTCAGAATACCCCTGGTTTTTGGGTCTGTTTTGGTTCCCTTTTCATCCTGTCCACTCCCCTAATTCCCAGCTTCAGTGACCAGCACCTTTACCTCTTGCCTTCCCGTACGCTCCCTCATCCAGTTCACGAGCCGCTCCTGGTCGCGTGCTGCCAGACGGCTTTCCAGGAAGACCAGTGCCACATACTGCGTATGCGTACTCATGGCAGAATCGGCCACGGTCGTCATGCCCTTGGCCATGGTCACCTCCTGCACCTGTGGGAAGAGCACCTTGACCTCACGCAACAGGCTTCCCGTGAGTTTGCCCGTCTCCTCGTAGTCCATCAGTTGCTTCTCCAGTTCCTTTATCTGGGTCTGTTGCTGTGCAATGACTCCCTCCGCATGGCGCAATTCCTTGTTGTCAGCCTGCAAGAGCTTCTGTACCTTCTCATCCACATCCTCCTGCCGTCCCTGTATGACGCGCATCTCTGCATTCTCTAAGTGGTAGAAAGACAAGCGCTGTTTCACTTCCTGCAGTGAGGCAGAGTCCTGTTCCTGTCCTATGAGTACCACGCTGAAGGCCTTGGCATCAAAGTCTGTACTGTGCGAGATGACCTGTGCCGTAGGAAAGTTCATCTCCTGGCGTATGAACTGCCGTACCTGCTGCTCAAAGTAGTTGCGCCGGAGCATGCCAACAGTGAGCACCATGGCAGGCACCATAGTGATGACTACGAGTCCGTAGAGGTATCGCTTGACGCGTTTCTCCACCGCTGCGTCCAGATAGTTCTTGGGCTTCAGCTTCATGATGAACCTGGCTCCCATCAGTGTGGCAAAGGCGATGAAGATAGTGTTAATAATGAAGAGATAGAGGGCACCTGCGGCATAGGCCCAGTTGGCGGTGGCCAAACCGAATCCCACGGTACAGAGGGGAGGCATGAGGGCGGTAGCAATGGCCACACCGGGTATGACATTGCCGGTACGCTGGCTGCGGCTGCTCAGGGCGATGATGCCAGCCAGACCTCCACACAGGGCAATGAGCACGTCGTAGATGGTGGGTGAGGTGCGTGCCAGCAACTCACTCTGCGTCTCCTTGAAGGGAGATAACAGGAAATAGACCGTGGCAGTGAGGATACTGAAGAGCGTAGCCACGATGTAGTTGCGGAAGGAGCGGCGGGTCAGCTCAAAGTCATAGATGCCCACACCGAGTCCCATGCCGATGATGGGACCCATGAGGGGTGAGATGAGCATGGCTCCGATGATGACGGCTGCCGAGTTGGTGTTGAGTCCCAGGGATGCCACGAAGATAGCGATGATAAGAATCCACAGTTTGGCACCACGGAAATTGACTCCCTGTTCGATGTCCCTGATGATGTCCTGGTCGCTGCATGAGTCCTCTCCCAGGCTGAAAAGGTATTTGAATTTGTTCATATTTTCATTCTCTCTTTTTCTGTTTCCTGCCCTCTTTTTGCATAAGGCACTGCAAAGTTACGAACAAGGAAACGAAGTACCAAATAATTCGCATTAAAAATCATGAAACGCACGCTTTTTCTATTATCCTTCCGAACTTATTGGAATACTTGAACAAGAATCAGAGTCAGTTTTGTCAAGCCTTAAATTTGACATTTGGTTCAAGCGATTAATCAAAAGAACCTACACCTTATATATATGATTAATATGTTGGCAACATGGAAAAGGTCGATCTTTCTTTTCACTATTGATTCTTATCACCATTTTAACGTTGGTCCCATTCAACAGAAGAGCGCTCTTGTTGTTAATCATCATGCTTTGTATAGACAAATAAGTTTCCTTTCCGACAGATTACGTATTGATCATCAAGACAAGAACCATTTGAAAAACAAATACCTTCATGTGTTAATATTCCAAAAGCATCGTGTGCATGACCAAACAGATGATACTTAGGCTTAACCTGAATTTGCCATGTCTGGGAAGTTTATACCAAGAGCAACAGATAGTTTTTCCCAGGTA
>CALZGT010000038.1 GCA_945787235.1 uncultured Prevotellaceae bacterium | reverse complement strand
ACCCATAACCTACAACCCAAAGAATTAACCATGAGGTACCACATCCTTTCCATAATGCTCCTCCTGTGCAGCACTTCGGCTGTATCACAATGGGGACCCAGGCACTTTCAGAAGGCGCCTGCAGAGAATTACGAGTTAAAAACCTCGGACGGCCGTTCCGTGATGATCATCGATGCCGCCAACGGAGCACGCATCACTTCCTTGAAGTACGACACTACGGAGGTGCTAAGTCAGAGCCAAGCCCCAAATACCTACGGCAGCACCTTCTGGACTAGTCCGCAGAAGGAATGGAAATGGCCCCCGATCCAGGAGCATGACATGGGCGCATATACCGTCATGCAGGAACGAGGCAAGATAGTCATGACGAGTCCGCTGAGCGAGAGGTTGCCCATGCGCATCACCAAGACGTTCCAGTTATCCTCCGACAAACATGGTTTCCAGATAACCTACGCACTGAAGAACGAAGGAAAGGAAGCTCGAAGCGTAGCCCCCTGGGAGGTGACGCGTGTGCCGGGAAGAGGTACCGTGGCCTTCCTCTGCAAGGTTGAGGACATCTGGCCCAAGGGACTCATGGACTTCCGTCAGCAAGGCGAGGAGGCACAGTTCGACATCGACAAGAAAGACCGCCAACGCAAGGTTAATGCCAACGGAACGGGTTACCTCCGTTACATCAATCCCGAAGGTGTCATCCTCACCAAGTGTTTCCCGGACCTCAAGGAGGGACAGGCCGCTCCGGAGGAAGATGAGATACAGGTCTATGTGCACCAGGATGCACAATACTGTGAAATAGAATCGCAAGGGCCCTACACCTTGCTACAGCCAGGGGAAAGCATGGAATGGACGGTAGTCTGGTACCTGGAACAGGCCTCACCGAACATCAAGGCACAGAGATAATGAGGATAAACTCTCAACCACTATAACCCCAAAAACAACAACCAATCAATAACATCAATGAAAAAACTGATTCTTACTACTATGGCCATTGCTGCCCTAACTGCCTGTACAGAACAGCGCAGAAACCCACTGCTCTCAGAGTGGGACACCCCTTACGGCATTCCACCCTATGCCGAAATCAAGGTTGAAGACTACATGCCCGCCATACAAGCAGGCATCGCAGAGCAGAACAGAGAGATTGAGGACATCGTGAACAACACGGAGGCACCCACCTTCGAGAATACCGTTCAGGCACTGTGCCTCTCGGGCCAGACGCTCAGCAAGGTGGTTGGCGTGCTCTTTAACATCAGCGAGACGGACCGCACGGAGGAGCTCGACTCTATCATGGAACTGGCCATGCCCCTCATGTCGGAACATGGCGACAACATCAACTTCAACAAACCACTCTACGACCGAGTGGCCACACTCTACCACGGAGACCAGAGCCAGCTGACGAGAGAGCAGCAGATGAGTCTGAAGAAGGTCTATGAAAGCTTCGTGCGCAATGGCGTGGGACTGGACAGTACGCAACAGAACCGACTGAAGGAAATCAATTCGGAACTGGCACAGAAGAGTCTCAAACTGGGCAACAATATCCTCGCTGAAAGCAATGCCTTCAAGAGCCGGTTTGGCATCAGCGTGAGCGAATACCCCGAGGCCATGACGAATACCGAGGACAGGGAGAAGAGGCGTGAGATGCTGATGGCCTATACCCTCCGCGGACACAACGGCAACGAAAACGACAACACGCAACTCATCAAGGATATCATGACGCTACGTATCGAACAGGCCCGCATCATGGGCTACGATACCCCCGCAGCGTATTACCTGGAAAACAAGATGGCACACGACCCGCAGACGGTGGATACCTTTCTCAGCGACATCATGAAGGTGGCCGTGGCCAAGGCCAAGGAGGAAGTGCAGGACATGCAACAGCTCATGGACGAGGATGTGGCAGCAGGACGACTGCCTGCCGGAGCCAAGATAGAGCCCTGGGACTGGTGGTACTATGCCGAGAAGGTACGCAAGCAGAAGTATGACCTCGATGAGAGTCAGGTGAAGCCCTACTTCCGGCTGGAGAACGTCGAGAAGGGTATCTTCCTGGCCGCCAAGAAACTCTATGGCGTGAACATGGAGCCGCTGGAAGGAATGCCTTCCTACAACAAGGAGGTCAAGACTTTCAAGGTGACGGACGAGGACGGAAGTCTCCTGGGCATACTCACCACAGACTGGTTGCCGCGAGACAGCAAGAGAGGAGGAGCATGGATGAACAACGTCAGGGACCAGTATGTCGATGCCCAGGGCCAAGAGGTGCGTCCCATCATCTGCAACGTGGGCAACTTGGCAGAGTATTGCAGCATTGATGACGTACAGACCATGTTCCATGAGTTTGGACACGCATTGCACGGATTGCTCACGAAGTGTCACTACAGCAACGTGAGCGGTACAAGTGTGGCTAGGGACTTCGTGGAACTCTTCTCACAGTTCAACGAGAACTGGGCTTTCCAACCTGAACTGCTGGCCGAATATGCCAAAAACGACAAGGGCGAGGTGATTCCGGCACAGTTGGTGGAGAAAATCAACAACTCACTGAAGTTCAACCAAGGATTCATGACGACCGAACTCTGTGCAGCTTCCATCCTCGACATGAAATGGCATGAACTGCAGAGCGTAGAGGACATCGACATCGATACCTTCGAGAAGAAGGTGGCCCAGGAGATTGGGCTCATACCCGAGATTGGTTTCCGCTATCGCTCCACCTACTTCAACCATATCTTCAACGGAGGCTATTCGGCAGGCTACTACGGCTACCTCTGGGCTGAGGTGCTGGACAAGGATGCCTTCAGCCTCTTCGAGCTGCAAGAGAACGTGATGGACACCGAACTGGCACGTAAGTTCCGCAAGACGTTGATGGAACGGGGTGGCAGCGAGGAACCCATGACCCTCTTCAAGGAGTTTGCCGGAAGGGAACCAGACAACACTGCTTTCCTGCGAGGAAGAGGACTCATCTGAGGTATGTCGGAAAGATAATGCATAGACCATCCCCCTGCTCCTGACCCGCCCAGGACAGGGGGATGTACTATGTCATCATTACGACAAATAATCGAAGAAATTGGGGGTGTTAATTACATTTTTACACGAAATAAGCACATTTTCACAAATTAGATACTATTTTTTCAAAAAAATGACGTAATTTTGTTGGCGTAAAGATGAGCACAACCATTAAAACACCATACACTATGTCATTGAATCGTTCCATACTCCGACTGATGCTGCCCTCCGTGGTCAGCAATATCACCGTACCACTGTTGGGTCTGGTGGACTTGGGTATCGTAGGCCACTTGGGAAACGATGCACAGATTGGTGCCATCGGCATTGGTACGGCAGGTTTCAACATGCTATACTGGGTATTTGCCTTCCTGCGAATGGGTACCACGGGCCTCACGGGACAGGCCCATGGGGCATGCGACAAGTCAGAATGTGCCACCTCGCTCCTGCGTGCCTTGCTCACAGGACTGCTCTTCGCAGCCGTCATCTGCCTGCTGCAATACCCCGTCCTGCGCATCATAGAGTTCATCATGCGTCCCTCCGAAGCCGTACTGCCCTACTACGAACAGTACTTCCGCATCTGTATCTGGGGAGCCCCCGCCATTCTGTGCAACTACGCCCTTTCGGGTTGGTTCATAGGGATGCAGAACACACGCATACCCATGATGGTGGCCATCGTGCAGAACGTCATCAACATCGTGATGAGCCTCATCTTCGTGCTCGCCCTGGACTGGGGACTGAAAGGTGTGGCACTGGGCACGCTCACAGGCTTGTACAGCGGACTCATCCTTGCGGGCTACTGTGCCATGAGACTTTGGCACAGGGAAAGACTGCCGGAACCCGAAGTGCCCACACTCTTTGACACGAACAGGATATCGCAGTTCGCCACCATGAATACCGACATCTTCCTGCGCACCCTCTGCCTGGTGAGCGTGATGACCTTCTTCACCTCCGCTGGGTCGCGTCAGAACGACAACATCCTGGCGGCCAATACCATACTCATGCAGTTCTTCCTCATCTTCTCCTTCTTTATCGATGGACTGGGCAATGCTGCTGAAGCCCTGAGCGGAGAGTATCATGGTGCCGGCAACTCCCTCATGCTTCGTCGCTCGGTGCGCTATCTCTTCCTGTGGGCCATCTTCCTGGCATCGTCCTTCACCCTGCTGTTCATCGTGGGAGGTGAACCCCTTCTCCGCATCCTCACCAACCAGGAAGAAGTCATCCTCACGGCCTATCATTATATCCCCTGGGTATGGATGACACCCCTCATCAGTGTTCTTGCCTTCGTGTGGGACGGCATCTTCATCGGCCTGTGCTGGTCGCGAGGGATGCTGTTCAGCATGTTCATCGCAGCCTGCATATTCTTCCTCACCTATTTCTGCTGCTTCGACACGATGCAGAACACGGCACTCTGGCTGGCCTTCGTATGCTATCTGGGCACACGTGGCGTTCTCCAGACTATCCTATGGTTCAGTCCCCGATTCAAGAAATGACCATGGCAAAGGAAATCGTCTGGGGACGTTATGAAGAGAATGTGCTGCGGGTCACGGTGGAAAGGTGGGAGGACGACATCATCTATGTCTGTGATACCGCCTCGGGCCGGCACCTGCATGTCTGTTTCGGACCTCGCAACCACTACCTGACGCGTGAAGGCAAGGGTGACTGGGCATATCTGCAGAAGATACTGGAAACGGGTGTCACCCTCAACCTGGTTCGTGTACGCTGGGAAGGGGGACTCTGTCTGCCGGAACTCATCCTCTACGAACCTGACTACCTGATACACATCACCACCATAGCCTCGTGTTTTGACGAGCACCTGAAGGAGACCCCCTTCGTGGGACTCATCCACAAGGTGAAGAAGGACGAGGCGAGCCTCGCCACCCACCTGGGTAATCTGGCGGGACAACTGCTGGATGATGCCTTGCACCAGAGTCATGAGACGTATGAGGAGAGCTATGCGTCGTTCTTTCACGAGTACGCCATGAGCATCGCATGCACCCCTGGAATGAACGAGGTGGGCAAGGAGGAGGCACTCAGGGAGGACGGCAGGAAGCAGAAGGCACACATAGAGACCCTCCTGCAGAGAGACCTGCCAGGGCTCATCGGGCAGGTGGACCGCAACAAGATCATCCTCGAACCTTCTTTCTTCAGCGAGGTGTTGGGCATACAGGGACGTCTGGATTTTCTTTACGAAGACCAGGACCGAACAGTCATCGTGGAACAGAAGTCGGGCAAGGGCATGTATGTCAGACCAGACACGCCGGGCTTTGACCCCGAAACACCCGTCCCCGTACGCAAGCATGCCGTTCAGCTGTTGCTCTACAGGGCACTCTTCCAATATGAGTTTGAGAAATATGCCACTGAGTTGGGACATACCTTCCTCCTCTACAGCAAGTACGGCAAGGGACTCGTACCCATCCGCCATTCCCCGGAACTGCTGCTCAGGGCTATCCGCATGCGCAACCTCCTGGCATGGAACGAACTACACTATGCCTCCGGGGCCTTCCGCTACCTGGATGTAATCACCCCCTCCACGCTTCGTGCCCCTGGGGTGAGCGACCGCTTCTGGACGAGCTTCAAGGAGGGTGAGTTCCAGCGCATCCTCACGCCCCTCAAGGAAGCCACCCCCCTGGAACGTGCCTACTACTACCGTTTCCAACAGTTCATTGCTGCCGAACAGGTCTTTGCCGCCCTGGGCAACCGCAGTCAGGAGGATGCGGGATTCTCTTCCGTATGGCTGGACACGCAAGCGATGAAGAAGGCTGCCGGCAACCTGTACGACAACCTACGGATTCTGCACTTTGCGGAAAGCAAGGGATGCGTGAAGGCCATCACCCTGGTGTTTGGAGAGGAGGGGCAGGTAGATATGTCGAACTTCAGAAGGGGCGACATCGTTTTCCTCTACCCTTATCATAAGGACGGTACGCCCAATGCCTGTGCACAGATGGTACACCGAGGTTCGCTCATCGACATCACCCCCGGGACGCTTACCGTACAGTTGCGTAATAGGCAGACTCACCGAAGCGTATTTGAGGCTGCCGACTCCGTGCGTTGGGCCATCGAACATGATGCCACTTCGGTTTCGTCGAGCGCACTCCATCGTGCCATGCATGCCTTTCTCGCCACGGAGAAACGTCGTCGTGACCTACTGCTCTTCCAACAGGAACCGGCAACCGATGAAAGCCGTGAACTCCTCGGGAACTATGGGGCCATGAACGAACTCGTACTCAGGGCCAAGCGGGCCCAGGACATGTTTCTCGTCATCGGTCCTCCGGGTACGGGCAAGACGTCCTTCGGGTTGCTCAACATCCTGCAGGAGACACTCCTGGAGGAGCATAAGCATGTTCTCCTTCTCTCCTATACCAACCGTGCCGTGGATGAGATATGCAGCAAACTCAAGGAGCAACATATCGACTTCATGCGCATCGGTTCCGCCCTTTCGTGTGACAAGGCCTATCATGACTTTCTCGCAGACCGCAAACTCCGTCCTTGCAGCAACGTGGCCGAGGTGCGGGAGGTACTGGCCGGTACGCGGGTGTTCTGTGCCACCACCGTAGCCATGATGTCACACGCCGAACTCTTCCACGTGAAGCGTTTCGACCTGGCCATCATCGATGAGGCCTCCCAGATTCTGGAGCCCAACCTGATAGGCCTGCTCTCAGCCCTCTCGGGTGGCCTGCCTGCCATACGCAAGTTCGTGATGATAGGCGACCACAAGCAGTTGCCGGCTGTGGTGCAGCAGAGTGTGGAGACCTCGGCCGTGGAGGAAGACATCCTGCACGACATCGGGCTCTACAACTGCCGTCTCTCGCTCTTCGAACGGCTTCTCGGTCATTTCCGACAGGCGGACCAGACCTACGACCCTCGTTTCGTCTTCATGCTTCGTAAGCAGGGGCGTATGCACAGGGATATTGCGGAGTTTCCCAACAAGGCCTTCTATGGGGGGATACTGGACATCGTGGGTTCTCCTGTCCTACCCCACCAGGATGCTGTCCTGCCCAAGGTTTCCGATACGGGTCATCCGTTGCGTGACATGATCAGGACGCGTGCCATCGCCTTCATCGACACGCCCTCTCCCCTGGACTCACCCTCGGACAAGGTCAACATACCCGAGGCCCGAATCATGGCGAGTACGGTTGTTGAGATTTTCAAGGAAGAGGCAGCCCATTTTGATGCAGACAAGACGGTGGGTGTCATCGTGCCCTACCGCAACCAGATAGCCACTCTCCGTGCTGCCATCGAGTCGGCAGCACGACAGGCGGGATTGAGTCATGAGGCCTGTCTCACCTTGCAAGGCATCTGCATTGACACGGTGGAACGCTACCAGGGCAGCCAGCGCGAGTATATCCTCTATGGCTTTACCGTGCAGCATGAGTATCAGATGGAGTTTCTCACGAGCAGCAATTTCACGGAGAATGGGGTGACGATAGACCGCAAGTTGAATGTGGCGATGACCCGTGCGCGACGGCATCTGTTCCTCTATGGCAATGCTGCCATGCTGGTGCGGAACGAGGTATATCGGAGTCTCATTCTGTTCCTCAAAGAGAAGGGGGCGTGTTTTAGTTCATAGTGCATAGTACATAGTTCATAGTGCGTAGTTGAGGGTAACCTATAACCCATACCTCTTTAACCCAAGTTTGATACCCCAAAATTATTTTCAGCATTTATTGTTGTCCACTAAACATGAAAAGTCAGTTTGAGCCTATTGTCGTTCAATGAATTCAGGTGGGAATTTATAGAACCCACCTCAAAGGTAGAATTCCCTCGTCAGCCTCTTGTACCCTTCACTCCTCTCCTGTCCGTCTTGCAGTATAAGGTTCTCTTTCTGAGGCCATTCCTCCAGTCTTCTTGCATAGGAAATCAAACACCTCTTCGCTGCTTTCCTTGCCACCGTCTGCACCAGGCAGAGGCGCACGGGATGAAGTCCGCTCACGGCACAGAGGCGCGTGAACTCCGGCTGGCAGTCCGTGGGGAGCACCACGCTGAACACCCCCTCCGTCTCCAGCAGACGGGCCGCACACCCCACCAGTTCGCCAAAGGGCAGTCCGCTGGCATTGCGGGCCACCGCACGCCGGGCATCGGGAGGCAGCGTCCGTGCCGTATAGAAGGGCGGATTGCAGACGATGTGCCCATAACGCTCCCCTTGGTAACTCTGGGCATAATCCCTGACATCGGACAGCAACACCCGGATGCGTTCCGAGAAGGGGCTCCGGGCCACATTCTCCTGCGCCTGAACCACGGCCTCGGCATCCACGTCGAGACCCGTCACCTGTGCCCCGGGCACCCGCTGCGCCACCATAAGCGCAAGGAGGCCGCTCCCCGTGCCGATGTCCAAGATGCGACGTGCACCCTCCACCGGGGCCCAGGCACCGAGCAGCACCCCGTCTGTTCCCACCTTCTGTCCGCAGCGGTCGTGACGGATGCGGAACTGTCTGAAATCAAAATACTCCTTTGCCATCTTCTTCGCTTTTTACCGATGCAAAAGTACAAAAAACGCTACGTTCTGCCATGCCTTTCACCCCCGCCATGGCACCTATTCTGTTTAAAAAACGTAATTTGTCCTTTCCCATGTCGGTTTTCTCGATTTTTTTTCGTATCTTTGCACCCGTTTTTTCGGACACACATCCCGAGTTTTCCTTATCCAGGTAATACAACAAGAAAATGAGTAGATTAGACAATAGTTTTTCTGTGAATTTCGTGGCAGATTTTCAGGGCGACATCGACCAGCTCTTCAACGTGGAGATACCCGAGTTCATCCCACTGCTGCCGCTGCGCAACATGATGCTCTTCCCCACGGTACTGCTGCCCGTCAGTGTGGGCCGCAAGACCTCCTACAAGGTCATCAAGCAGGCAGAAAAGAACGGCAGCATCATCGGTGTCTTCTGCCAGAAGTCACCTGAGATGGAGCAGCCACAGGCCACCGACCTCTACCCCATCGGCGTGGCGGCACGTGTGGTGAAAATCATCGAGTTGCCCAACGGGCAGCACACGGCCATCATACAGGGCCTCAACCGACTGAAACTGCTCGACGTGACGCGCACACGGGGCAACGCCCTGGTGCAGGTCGAGTCCTTCACCGAAGAGAATCCCGACGAGAAGGACGTGGAGTTCAAGCTCCTCATGCAGGACTGCCGCAAGCGTGCCGACCGGCTCATGGAAATCTCGGAGGAAATGGACCGCGAGTTGAAGTTTGCCATCAAGAACATCTACCACAACGTGCTCTTCATCAATTTCCTCTGCTGCACCTTTCCCTTCAGGCTGGAGGAGAAGTGGAATTTCCTTAAGGAAAACACCATCATGGGACGTGCTATCCTGCTCATGCGCTCCATGAGCCGCGAACTGCAGCTGGCCGAAATCAGCGAGAACCTGAAGCAGAAGACGCAGGAGGACCTCAGCCACCAGCAGCGCGAATACTTCCTGCAGCAACAGATGAAGAACATACAGGAGGAACTGGGGCACGGTGGCGACAGCATGCAGGACGTGGAGATGCTGCGCGAGAAGGCTGCGGAGAAGGTCTGGCCAGAACAGGTGGAGGAAACCTTCCAGCGCGAACTCAGCCGACTGGAAAGGCTGCATCCGCAGAGCCCGGACTACAACGTGCAGCTCACCTACCTCCAGACCATGCTGCAACTGCCCTGGGGCTCCTACACCAAGGACTCCCTCAACCTGGTGCACGCCGAGAAGGTCCTCGATGCCGACCACTACGGCATGGAGAAGGTCAAGGAGCGCATCCTAGAACACCTGGCCGTACTGAAGCTCAGAGGCGACCTCAAGAGTCCCATCATCTGCCTCTATGGTCCTCCGGGCGTGGGCAAGACGTCGCTCGGAAGGAGCATTGCCAGCAGCCTCAACCGAAAGTACGTGAGGGTGTCGTTGGGTGGCCTGCATGATGAGGCTGAGATTCGCGGACACCGCCGCACCTACATCGGGGCCATGCCCGGGCGAATCCTCAAGAACCTCATCAAGGCGGGGTCGTCCAACCCGGTCTTCATCCTTGACGAGATTGACAAGATCACGCAGGCCACCACACAAGGCGACCCGGCCTCGGCCCTCCTCGAGGTGCTCGACCCGGAGCAGAACGGGGCTTTCCACGACAACTACCTGGACATCGACTATGACCTCTCCAAGGTGATGTTCATCGCCACGGCCAACAGCATCAGCACCATCCCGCAGCCGCTCCTGGACCGCATGGAACTCATCGAGGTGAGTGGCTACCTCACCGAGGAGAAGGTGGAGATAGCGCGCAAGCACCTCATTCCCAAGGAGAAGGAAAACTGCGGCCTGTCGGAATACAAGAAACTGAACATCAGCAAGCCGGCACTGGAGGACATCATTGAGAACTACACGCGCGAGAGTGGGGTGCGTGGGCTGGAGAAGACCATCGGGAAGATTTTCCGTAAGCTGGCACTCAACTTCGCCCGCAGCAAGGATGCTGATTTTACCCTCGTGAAACCAGAACACCTCGGCGAGCTCCTCGGCAAGCGGCCCTACAACCGCGACAAGTACCAGGGCAACGGCAATGCGGGTGTCGTCACGGGACTGGCATGGACCAGCGTCGGGGGCGAGATTCTCTTCATCGAGACGAGCCTCTCCAGGGGAAAGGGCAGCAAGCTCACACTCACGGGCAACCTGGGTGACGTGATGAAGGAGAGTGCGGTGCTGGCGCTGGAGTACATCAAGGCGCACGCCGACATGCTGCAACTCGACATGCGAATCTTCGACAACTACAACATTCACATCCACGTGCCCGAAGGGGCTACGCCTAAGGACGGGCCCTCGGCGGGTGTCACCATGGCCACGTCACTGGCATCGGCACTCACACAGCGTAAGGTCCGCAGCAAGGTGGCCATGACGGGCGAGATAACGCTCCGCGGAAAGGTGCTGCCTGTCGGGGGCATCAAGGAGAAGATTCTCGCGGCCAAGAGGGCGGGCATCACCGACATCGTCATCTGCCAGGAGAACCGCAAGGACATCGATGAGATTCCGGCCAACTACCTCCAGGGGGTCACGTTCCATTATGTCGAATACGTGAGCGAGGTCTTTGACTTTGCTCTCTTGGAGGAGAAGGTGAAGAATCCCATAGAATTCATATTTGAAGAGGAGAAATAACTGACATGACTTTCCAACTGCAACATACCGACCCCGAAACTCAGGCAAGGGCGGGGGTCATCACCACCGAACACGGACAGATTCTCACGCCCATCTTCATGCCCGTGGGCACGGCAGGCACCGTCAAGGGGGTGCTGCAGCGTGACCTCAAGGAGGAGGTCAAGGCGCAGATCATCCTGGGCAACACCTACCACCTCTACCTCAGACCAGGAACAGGAGTGCTGGAGAAGGCGGGCGGACTGCACCGATTCAACGGATGGGACAGGCCCATACTCACGGACAGCGGCGGCTTCCAGGTGTTCTCGCTCACGGGCATACGCAAGCTCCGGGAGGAGGGCTGTGAGTTCCGCAGCCATATCGACGGCTCCAGGCATTTCTTCACGCCCGAGGGGGTGATGGACATCGAGCGCAGCATCGGGGCCGACATCATGATGGCACTCGACGAGTGTCCTCCGGGCACGAGTGACTTTGCCTATGCCAAGAAGAGCCTGGGCCTGACGCACCGCTGGCTGGACAGATGCATCAGGCGCTTCCGCGAGACGGAGCCTAAGTATGGCTACCAGCAGTCGCTCTTCCCCATCGTACAGGGCTGCACCTTCCCCGAACTGCGGCGCGAGAGTGCGGAGTTCGTGGCTTCCAAGGAGTGTGACGGCAATGCCATCGGAGGACTTGCCGTGGGCGAACCGGCCGAGGTGATGTACGAGATGATCGAGGTGGTCAACGGCATCCTGCCCAAGGATAAGCCTCGCTATCTCATGGGGGTGGGCACGCCAGCCAACCTGCTGGAGGGCATCGAGCGAGGCATCGACATGTTCGACTGCGTCATGCCTACACGCAACGGGCGCAACGCCATGCTCTTCACCGCAGAGGGCATCATGAACCTGCGCAACAAGAAGTGGGAGGATGACTTCTCGCCGCTCGACCCCTCGGGCACGGCTTCCGTCGATACGTTCTACTCCAAGGCGTATGTCCACCATCTCTTCAAGGCGCAGGAACTCCTCGCCATGGAAATTGCCAGCATCCACAACCTCACCTTCTATCTCTGGCTCGTGGGAGAGGCCAGAAAGCACATCATCGCAGGGGATTTCCGCGCCTGGAAGAACCTCATGATGCGCAGGGTCACCAACCGCCTGTAATCCTTTGACATCAGCACACACATGAAGAGATTCCGACTGAAGATTCCGTTCCTCACGCGCATTGACCTATACCTCATAGGCAAGTTCCTGGGAACGTACTTTTTCTCCATCCTGCTCATCATCAGCATCGCTGTGGTCTTTGACTACAACGACAACATCGACAAGTTCACGAAGAACAATGCCCAACTGTATGACATCATCTTCGTATATTACCTCAATTTCATCCCCTACTACGCCAACCTCTTCTCCTCTCTCTTCGTCTTCCTCTCGGTCATCTTCTTCACCACCAAGCTGGCAGGCAACAGCGAAATCATCGCCATGCAGGCGGCGGGATTGAAGTTCGGTCGCATCATGCGTCCGTACATGATTTCCTCTGCGCTCATTGCGGCTCTCACTTTCTACCTGGGCAGCGACATCATCCCCGAGGGAAGCGTCAAGCGACTGGACTTTGAGAACATGTACAAGAAGAAGAAGAAGGACCCGACCTTTGCCGACAACATTCAGATGCAGGTCGATACGGGAGTCATCGCCTATATCGACCACTATGACAACAACATCAAGACGGGCTACCACTTCTTCCTGGACAAGTTTCGCAACAAGAAACTCGTCTCACACCTCACGGCCGTCAGCCTCCAGTACGACACCATCTCCAACGAGCGCTACCACTGGAAACTGCGCAACGTGACGATTCGTGACATGCACACCAACCGCGAAATCATCCGCCACTACCCTTCTCTCGACTCGGTCATCTTCATCGAACCTCGCGACATCATGATAAGCAAGCACATGGAGGAGACCATGACGAACGAGGAACTGCGCGACCAGATTGAGAAACAGCGAATCCGTGGCAACGGTCATCTGGCACAGTTCGAGATCGAGTACCACAAGCGGTTTGCTTCGCCCTTCGCCAGTTTCATCCTCTCTACCATTGGCCTCTCGCTCTCGGCCAAGAAGCGCAAGAACGGCATGGGTCTCGCGCTCGGAACGGGTCTTGCGCTCAGTGCCAGCTACATTCTCCTCCAGACCATCTCGGCCTCCTTCAGCATCAATGCAGGACTACCGCCCATCATCGCGGCATGGCTCCCCAACCTGCTCTTCACCCTCATCGCGGCCTACCTCTACCGCAAGGCTCCCCGCTGACAAGGATTATACCTTATATATAATATATAGATACAACTCGGCTCAAACGGCAGGCAAAGATTGCGAACGTCAGGCAGTGATTGCGCAGGACAAGCCAAGACAGCAAATGGCAAGCAGAGATTGTTAATTATTAATTATTAATTGTTAATTGTAACTGTGGATTTCTACGACTTAGACCTCAACGACAACGTGCTCGATGCACTCGATGCTATGAATTTCTTCGAGTGCACCCCCATACAGGAGCACGCCATCCCTCCCATACTGGAGGGGCGTGACATCATTGGTGTGGCCCAGACGGGTACGGGCAAGACAGCCGCTTACCTCCTGCCCGTCCTCAGTCTTCTCGACGACGGCGGCTATCCGCAGGATGCCGTCAACTGTGTCATCATGAGTCCTACGCGCGAACTCGCGCAGCAGATCGATCAGGCCATGCAGGGCTTTTCCTATTACACCCCGGGCATAAGCAGCGTGGCGGTGTATGGCGGCAACGACGGCATCCGCTACGAGCAGGAGAAGCGTGCCATGCAGCAGGGGGCCAACGTGCTCATTGCCACCCCAGGCCGTCTCATCAGCCACCTCTCGCTCGGCAACATCGACCTCTCGCGTGTCTCCTTCTTCATCCTCGACGAAGCCGACCGCATGCTCGACATGGGCTTCTGTGACGACATCATGACCATTGCCAAGCACCTGCCAGCATCGCGACAGACCATCATGTTCAGTGCCACCATGCCCAACGACATCATCAAGCTGGCCCAGAATATCCTGCACGACCCCGTTCAGGTCAAACTGGCTGTCAGCAAGCCGGCGGAGGGCATCCACCAGAGTGCCTACATCTGCTACGAACCGCAGAAACTCCGCCTCCTGGAGCACATGTTCCGCCAGAAGGCCCCCAAGAGGGTTATCATCTTTGCGGGTTCCAAACTCAAGGTCAAGGACATTGCCATCACGCTCAAGCGACGTGGCTACAACTGCGAGGCCATGCACAGCGACCTGGAGCAGGCACAGCGCGACGAGGTGATGTTCAAGTTCAAGTCACAGCAGGTGGACATCCTCATTGCCACCGATAT
>CALZGT010000037.1 GCA_945787235.1 uncultured Prevotellaceae bacterium | reverse complement strand
CGTAGATGCCTGAGGGAAGGCCATGGAGGTCGGAACCTACGGAGATGCCCTTCAGGTCGTAGTACTCGCGGGAGAGGATGTCGTCGGGAGAGATGCCCTGGATGGGAGTCTCGTCCTCACCCGGCTCTGGTATGCCGTTGTAGATGTATTCGTAGGCAAAGTTACTGTAGGAGTCGAGGATGTTGCGGGCAGCCAGGGTGGGTCGTGCCATCTGATAGACCCTGTTGCCACCGTCCGGATAGCGGCCATAACTCTCGTCGCCTGCATGCTGCGTGTAGGTCAGCGTGTCGCTCCACGTCAGGTCCGCACTCGTCAGGATGACCTGGCTCATCACGTCCGCATCGTTGGCCAGCTTGAAGTTGGCATGAATCTCACTGCCCTTGATGTCGCGCTTGCTTGCCCACACGATGAGGTGGCCGTGGGCAGGCACCACGGTGACGAGCCCTTCCAAGTCGCCCGGTACCTGGAACTTCGTCGGCTTCTCCGCGTTGTCACTCAGGTACATGCCAGCCAGGTCGATGTCCTCGTCCGTGCTGTTGTAGATCTCTATCCAGTCATCCTTCTTGTAGTAGTCGTTGACATCCACGCTGTTGCCTGCGCTCACCTCGTTGACGTGGAGAGGTACCACCTTCTCCTCCGCCAGTTCATCGGCAGAGAGCGGTTCGAAGCGGGCCATGAGGTTCATGCCGCCCGAGGAAGGCAGTTCGTAGGAAGCCTCCGTGGAGAGACACTCACCCTCCTCGCCGGAGGCCGACGTGCAGTTCATGCTCGCCTCCCACCAGAGGTCGCTGGAAGTCGCATTGCAGTTGTGCACCTCCACGGCCACTACGTTCCTGCCCTTGCGCAGCAGGCTGGCAGGCACCTCGACGGTATGCGTGTAGGGATTGTCCCCCTCGTACCAGTTGTAGTTGCCACGGCTCTGGCACGTCTCGTCGTACGTAGCTCCCGACCACAGGTGGTAGATGTCCACCTCCTGCCCGTTGACATAGAGGATGTGCGAGTCATCCACCTCGTAGGAGATGCGGAAGACATCCCCGTCCTTTGGGGCTTCTTCCAACTGGAACTCCCGGCGCAGGTAGCACGTCGTGATGCGGTTGCCGCTGCCATCGTCGCGGTTGAGCTGTGTCGTGGCGTTGGCCATGGGCTTGCCGGCATTGCCGTAGCCGAAGGGAGCCGCGCCCCTGTGCCAACCCTGCGTATTGTAGTCGGGCGAAGTCCAGTCCTCGCCGTCCAGCGAACCGTTGTCGTAGTAGTCCCACTCGCTCGCCGTGCCGAACACCGTAGAGGTGATGCCGTTGCCCCGGCCCCACCAGCCCGTGAAGCGGTAGCCCGCAGGAGCCTCGGCCTGGAGCGTGACGGGGGCGAAGAGATAGCCGTCGAACCTGTTGCGGGGGATGGTGATGCCATTGAGCGAGAGGCGTGCCGAGGGCACGTTGCTCTGCACCGTCACCTCCTGGGCCTCCGTGCCCGAGAGCCCGAAGGTGGGGTAGGCCTGTATGACCTCCGTCATGCGCTGGCGGTAGTTGCCCGTCACCGCATTGATGATGCCCTGGGCAAAGCTGCGCCCCGTGCCGTAGGGTGTGTGTCCCTCCCAGCTGAGGGCCGGTGCGATGCGTTCTGCCACCCCGTTCACGATGCGTGCCAGTTCCTCCTCGTCGCCGAACACCGAACCGCCCACCAGGCAATACTTGTCGATGAAGAGACGGCGGAACTCCTCGTTCTGCAGCATGTTGAGGAAGATGGTGACGAGTTCCACCTCTGCCGTGATGCTCGTCCATCCGTATTCGGGACGCGAGTAGAAGGTATAGACCTGCTTGCCCGCGAAGTCCTGGAAGATGTTGTTTCCCGTGCGGTCCACGCAGTTGTCGAGGTCAAAGACCATGAAATGGAACTTGCCGTCCTGGCGCGAGCGGAAGCCCTTGGCATTGTTGTGTGGCCAGTCCCAGTCATTGAGGTAGAACTTGAACGCCATGTAGTTGGTATAGTCATCGATATCCACCAGGTCGCAGATTTGCTGGTAGGTCAGTTCGTCGGCAGCCTGCTCGCTGAGCGACTTCCACGTGAGGAACGCCTCCTTAGTGCCCGACTTCTGTACATAGCCCGAATCCACGCTCATCTCGAAGGAATCCATCTCGTCGTCATCCATGCCGTAGTTTGACACGCCGAAGTTGCGGTTGCTCGGTTCGCGCAGGTTCAGCATGGCCAGGTAACTGCCGTTGATGAAGACATGCACCGGCTGGTGCGACTGCAGGTTGAGGGGAAACTCCGACACGCGTGCAATCTCCTGCAGCGACACGTCCTTGAGGCGCGTCTGGTTGTACTCATCGTTGCCACCGTTGCGCAGCAGGAGCTGCTTGTGCTTGTGGTAAGGCTTGTCGGCAAAGAAAGGATAGTCGAGCGACTTCTTCAGTCCGTAGAGCTTGCTGCTCTTCACCTTGAAGGACTTAGGTTCGTACTTGCGGCTCCAGCCACCGTTGATGGCGATATCCACCTCCTGGGCAAAGTAGCCGTCCGTGTTGCGGAGACCGCGGTTGTCGATGAACTCAAAGCTGGCAGGGCGTTCCCAGTCCATGTTGAAGTTGCGCTTCGTGTTGTCCTGGTTGGCCGTCTTGCCGTTTGTACCCGTCACGTAGATGCCTATGGTGTTGTCGTACAGGTTGTCCGGGTCGGTGACGAGGGAGACGACAGGCAGGTAGTAGTCCTTGTCCTTCAGGATGTAGGAACGCGTCGTCACCTGGCTGGGCAGGTAGCCCTCCTGGAAGAGGCGGAAGCGGAACACCGTGGAGGTGCTGATGTCGAAGAGGCCGTCCGTGCTCGTCAGGCCATTGTCGGCATCGGGCGTGGTGCCGTCGGTGGTATAGCGCAGCGTGGCTCCCTGTGGGATGCTGACCCTCACGCGCAGACTGCCCGTGAAGAGCTGTCCAGGGAGATCTGTCTCGGGAGCTGCCAGCTGTACCGTGGCAAACGTCATGCCCGTGTTGCTCTCGCCCGGCGTGGGCGTGTCGCTGAAATTCCAGTCGCTGCCGGCATCCTCCGTGCGGGCATACGAGCAGCGCATCACGGCAGCGGGGTAGTCCTGCTGCAGGATGAGGTTGCCCTCGGGGTCGGAGATATAGAGCGTGCCGCCCTCACAGTCCAGTTTCATGTCCAGCTGTGTGTTGGTCCAACCCTCACCGATGTCCTTGCGCGTGTCAGCATGGTCGAACCACAGCGTGCGGAATCCCCGGGCAGGCACCTTGCCCACCTTCTTGTGGATGAGGGCCTTCTGCAGGTTGTTGGGGTCATCGCTCACCCAGCATCCCGCCAGCGTGACCTCCTGGTCGGTGGGGTTGTAGAGTTCGAGGAAACCTCCGTAGTTCCAGGAAGGATCCACAAATTGATCCACATTGGCCGCCATGACCTCATTGGCCAGCACGTCGCCTGCCTTTGCCGTGGGAGTCTCCACGATGGTCACCTTGCCGTTGAACTCCAGTTTCCAGTCGTCCAGGCACACCCAGTCCTGGCTGATGAAGACCTCCTTGCTTACGCCGATGGTCATCTCCCCGTCGCTGCCCACGATAATGTCCTGGATCATGTTCTGGTAGTAACCTGCCTCAAACCACCAGTGGGCGGCCTCCATGTTGTTGGGCACATGGTAGCGCGTGGCTCCCCATCCGCTGCCGTCCGACACCTGCGCTGTGCCACCCCCCAGACTCTCGGCCAGGGCACTGCTGCCCAGATGGGGCAGGGGAGTCTCGTAGTAGTCCGTGCTGGTGGTGGCATAGACGACGGCGTGGCGGTTCGTGTCGTCCCCACTCAGGTAGTAGGCGTAGTCCTCCTGCGCCGTACCGCAGCGGTAGAAAGCCTTCAGGCTCAGGCGATAGCGGCCCGGGGTCAGGTCAGTAAGCGTCTGGTAGGTGTTGAACGTCTTGCTGTAGTGCTCTGCATTCTCCATAGGGGCGTAGGCTCCGAAGGTAGTGCCTGCCCATCCTGACACCACGTTGTTGTCCTCGAACGTAGGGTTGGTGAGGTAGAGTGACGTCACGTCCGTCCAGGTGTCTTCAGCCTTGGCCAGGAGTCCGTATGAGAGTGCTGCCAACAGCAAAAATCCATATTTCATTTTCATGTTGTAGGGTATGAATTAGTTAGTTTTCGTGGCAAAGTTACACTTTTTTCCCGAAAAACCACACCTTATATAATAATATATTTGTGCGTTTGCCTTATTTTCGGTAAATTTGCACGAAAAAACTAATTATCATGCATGCCAACCGCGATTGGAAACCCATCAAGACCTACCGTGAGATACTCCTGGACGAATGGCAGGGCATAGCCCGCATCACTATCAACCGTCCCCATGTACGCAATGCCTTCACCCCGCTCACCACGTGGGAGATGAGCGATGCCCTGCGCATCTGCAACGAGTCGCCACGCCTGCGCGTGGTGCTGCTCACCGGTGCTGACAGCCCCCGCAAGGAGGGTCAGAGCGACGAGGAGTGGATGGCCACGAATGCCTTCTGTGCCGGAGGCGACATGAACGTGAAGGGGCGTGGAGGCTACATCGGCGAGGACGGCCTGCCGCACCTCAGTGTCCTGGACGTACAGCGTCAGATACGCAGCATCCCCAAGCCCGTCATCGCCATGGTGAACGGCTTTGCCGTGGGAGGAGGCCATGTGCTGCACGTGGTGTGCGACCTCACCATTGCCGCCGACAATGCCAGGTTCGGGCAGACGGGTCCCAAGGTGGGTTCCTTCGATGCCGGCTTCGGCTCTTCCTACCTGGCTCGCGTGGTAGGACAGAAGAAGGCGCGCGAGATATGGTTCCTCTGCCAGCTCTACACGGCCCAGGAAGCCCTCGACATGGGGCTGGTGAACAAGGTGGTGCCTCACGCCCAGCTGGAGGATGCCTGCGTGGAGTGGGCGCAAATCATGATGAAGCGTTCGCCCATAGCCCTGCGCATGATAAAGCGCGGTCTGAATGCTGAACTGGACGGACAGGCCGGCATACAGGAACTAGCCGGCGATGCCACCATGCTCTACTATTACAGCGATGAAGCCCAGGAGGGCGGACGTGCCTTCCTGGAGAAACGCGAACCCAGGTGGGGGATGGGAGGTGACAATTCAGGTGGGTTCTAATTAACAACGGGCTGCGCAGTGTGGCTTGGTAATTCCCACTGCGCAGCCCATTGTTCATTGTTCATTGTTAATTGCTCGTTGTTGTCATGATTTCCTATAGCTCTCCAGCTGTGCCGTGTCCATACGGCCAATCCAGTTGGCGTGCTTCTCAATCTCACTCTCAGCATAGTTGACATATACGTTCAGGCTCTTGCCGAAGAGTTCGGGAGACTTCGAGGCGTTCTGCATGAGGAGGTGGCACATGAGGGTGGTGGCAGCCATCTCGTAGAGGTGACGCGCACAGATGTCGTGCAGATCCTGGTCCTCAGCCGCCTTGACAGCCTCCACGCAGGCGTTATACTTCACTGCCATGGCTTTCACGCGCTCCTTGTAAGCCTCGTACGCTGCGGCCACGGGCCACTGCTCGTAGTCGGCCAGTACCTGGCTGTAGAAGCCGTTGGTGACGTAGCGGATGGCAGCCACCGTCTGCAACTGGGTGGTACCCTCGTAGATGGAGGTGATGCGGGCATCGCGGTAGATGCGCTGGCAGGCATACTCCAGCATGAAACCCGAACCGCCGTGTATCTGTATGCCATCGTAGGCATTCTGGTTGGCGTACTCGGAGTTCATACCCTTGGCCAGGGGCGTGAAGGCATCTGCCAGACGGCTGAACTGCTTCTGCTCGGCACGCTCCTCGGGGGTGAGCTTGCGCTCGCGGGCAATGTCGTCCAGTGCCTTGTAGATATCCACATAGCGGGCTGTCTGGTAGAGCAGGGCACGTCCGGCATCCAGTTTGGCCTTCATCAGGGAGAGCATGTCATAGACAGCGGGGAACTCGATGATGGCCTTGCCGAACTGCTTGCGGTCCTTGGCGTAGGCCAGTGCCTCGTTGTAGGCACCCTGGGAGAGGCCCACCGACTGGGCGGCGATGCCCAGGCGGGCACCGTTCATCAGGGCCATGACATATTTGATGAGACCCATCTTGCGGCTGCCGCACAACTCAGCCTTGGCGTTCTTATAGACCAACTCGCAGGTGGGCGAACCATGAATACCCATCTTGTTCTCGATGCGGCGCACGTTGACACCCCCGTCGCGCTTGTCGTAGATGAACATGGAGAGACCACGGCCATCGCGGGTACCGGCCTCCGAACGGGCCAGCACAAGGTGCAGGTCAGAGTCACCGTTGGTGATGAAACGCTTGCTGCCGTTCAGACGCCAGCAACCGGCCTCCTCGTCGTAGGTGGCCTTCAGCATCACGCTCTGCAGGTCAGAACCCGCATCAGGCTCCGTGAGGTCCATGGACATGGTCTCGCCGGCACAGATGCGGGGGATGAAACGGCTATGCTGGTCCTCGTTGCCAAACTCATAGAGCGTCTCGATGCAGTCCTGCAGCGACCAGATGTTCTCGAAACCGGCATCCGCCGTCGAAACCATCTCGTTGGCAGCCGTATAGACCGTGTTGGGGAGGTTCAGTCCCCCGAAGCGGCGGGGCATCGTCACGCCGTTCAGACCCGCCTTGATCATGGCATCGAGGTTCTCGTAGGTCTTGGAGGCATAGCGCACGCGGCCGTTCTCACAGTGAGGGCCTTCGGCATCCACCTCCTCGGCGTTGGGGGCGATGGTGTTGGCGGTGATGTCGCCCACGATGTCCAGCACGCGGTGATAGTTGTCCAGGGCATCCTCGTAGTCCTGGGGTGCCTCGTCATATTTGTCCTTGTCAGCGTAGTCACGCTCTTTGAGGTCCACGATGCGCTGCATCAGCGGACTGTTCTCCATCTCGAATCTTATCTCGGGAACGTCAGTATAGAAATTTGCCATACCTTTTATATATATTCCTTATTTATTTGCTGTTCTTTATTTGCTGTTCTTCTTGTAGTACTTGATGAGTTTGGGAACCACCTCCTCCACCGTGCCGTTGATGATGTAGTCGGCAATGGTGTTGATGGGGGCATTCTCGTCGTTGTTGATGGAGATGATGATACCGCTCTCCTTCATGCCGGCCACGTGCTGGATGGCACCGCTGATGCCGCAGGCAATATACACCTTGGGACGCACGGTGACACCCGTCTGGCCTATCTGCAGGTCGTGGGGACAGAAGCCCGCATCCACGGCAGCACGGCTGGCACCCACCTCACCGTGGATAACCTTGGCCAGTTCGTAGAGCATGTCGAAACCCTCCTTCGAGCCCATGCCGTAGCCGCCGGCCACGATGATGGGAGCTCCCTTCAGGTTGTTCTTGCTGGCCTCCACGTGGCGGTCCAGGACCTTGACCACGTACTCCGTCTCGGGCACGTATTTGGCCACGTCATGGCGTACCACCTCACCCTGGTAGTTCTCGTCCAGCACCTCAGCCTTCATCACGCCGCTGCGCACGGTAGCCATCTGGGGACGGTGCTCGGGGTTGACGATGGTGGCCACGATGTTGCCGCCGAAGGCAGGACGTATCTGGTAGAGCTGCTTCTCGTAGTGCTTCTTGATGGGCATGTTGTTCTCGTCACGGCCCACGGTCATGTCGAAGTCACCGATCTCCAGTTCCGTACAGTCGGCAGTAAGACCGCTGAAGAGGGCAGAGCTGACGCGCGGCCCCAGGTCGCGGCCGATGACGGTAGCACCCATCAGGCATATCTGGGGCTGCTCCTCCTTGAAGAGGTTGACCACCAGAGCCGTATGAGGGTTGCTCGTATAGGGGAACAGCCCCTCGGCATCAAAGACATGCACCTTATCTACTCCATATTTCATCACCTGCTTCTCCACGCCCTCCAGGCCACTGCCTGCACAGATGCACTCCAGCTGTACGCCCAGGGTATTGGCCAGCTTACGGCCCTTGGTGAGCAGTTCGATGCTCACGTCGGCCACTGTGGTACCTTCTATCTCGCAATATACAAATACGTTGTTCATGTTATCAGCCAATAATCTTTTCGTTCAACAATTCGATGATGAGGCCCTCTACGTCGGCATCGCTGGCCGTCATGGTACGGCTGTCCTTGGCCTTGAAGACGATGTTCTGCACCGCCTTCACGTTGGTGGGAGAACCCGTCTTGCCCACCTGGGCCATGTCGGCCTCAATGTCGGCAGCACCCCACTGGGTAATGTCGAGGAAGGGCTTACGGGCTATCAGTTCGGCATACTTCTCAGCGTTCTCGGGTGTGCGCTCGGCCTTCACCGTGGCGTTCTTGTATTTCATGACGCGCTTGGCGTGACGCGGGCGGCAGGGAGCCGCACTTCCGTTGACAGTCACCACGAGGGGCAGGGGAGCCTCCACGGTCTCCACGCCGCCGTCGATATGCCGCTTGATGACGATCTTGCGGGCCTCGGGATCTACGGAGAGAATCTCCTCGGCGTAGGTCACCTGCGTCAGCCCCAGTTTCTCGGCAATCTGGGGACCCACCTGTGCCGTGTCACCGTCGATGGCCTGACGGCCACCCAGGATGATGTCGAAGTCACCTATCTTGCGGATGGCCTGGCTCAAGGTGTAACTGGTGGCCAGGGTGTCGGCACCGCCCAGACAGCGGTCGGTAACCACGTAGCCCTGGTCTGCACCGCGGTACAGGGCTTCACGGATGACCTCGGCACTCTTGGGAAGACCCATGGTGACCACACTGATGGTAGAACCGGGGAACTGGTCCTTCAGGCGAAGTGCCTGCTCCAGGGCATTCAGGTCCTCGGGATTGAACACGGCAGGAAGGGCAGCGCGGTTCACGGTGCCTTCGGGGGTCATGGCATCAGGCCCCACGTTGCGTGTGTCGGGAACTTGCTTGGCAAGTACAACAATTTTCATAGGAGTAATTTTTGTATTTAAGTTAAATTAGGTTTTTCGGCCGGTTTCATCTGCAAAGGTACACATTTTCTTTCTTTTTGTGCAGTTTGTGGGGCAAAAAGTGAGGGTTTAAGCAAATAATTGGGTCAAAATCATAAAAGAGTGGCATTAGAGTTCCCTTTTTTGCAGTTTTTTCGTAACTTTGCCGCGTAAAGACAGCTCCGGTTTCCACCGGGGACATAATACTACATGAAAAATGAAAAAGATACTGGCTTTGATACCCTGGCTGCTCATGGGCATGGATGCCCGGGCCCAGATGACAGAAGATGAAAAATCCTACCAGTCCATGGAGGATGTCAACAAGGTGGTAGATCTTACCCTCGACTCCCTGGAGAAGGCTTCCACGGCACGTCCCATAGCGGGTTCCAGCCGCAAGGGCAACAATCCCGTGCTCTTCCTCGTGGGCAACTCCACCATGCGCACAGGTACGCTGGGCAACGGCAGCAACGGACAGTGGGGGTGGGGATTCTACGCCCATGAGTATTTCGACGAGTCACGCATCACGGTGGAGAACCATGCCCTGGGAGGCACCTCCAGCCGTACCTTCTACAACCGCCTCTGGGCTGACGTGAAGAAGGGCATTCGTCCGGGTGACTGGGTCATCATCGAACTGGGACACAACGACAACGGTCCCTTCGACGAGGGCAGGGCACGCGCTTCCATCAAGGGTATCTCGCCCACCGACTCCCTGAACGTCACCATCAAGGAGACGGGTGTCAAGGAAACAGTCTATTCCTACGGTGAATACCTGCGCCGCTTTGTCCGCGAGACACGCGCCCTGGGGGCACATCCCATTCTCATGTCGCTGACTCCCCGCAATGCCTACGAGGGAGATAGCCCACGGCGCGTGGTACGTGTCAACAAGACCTTCGGCCTCTGGGCCAGTCAGGTGGCCAAGGAGCTGGACTGCCCCTTCATCGACCTCAACGAAATCTCAGCCCGCAAATACGACGAGATGACGGAGTGGAAATTCAACTACCACTTCTACCTCGACCACATCCATACTTCGGCCTTCGGCGCACAGCTCAACGCGCGCTCGGCGGCTGAGGGTCTCGCCCAGTGCTCCCGCAAGGACCTCAAGCCCCTCCAGGCCATGATGCAGCACGTGGAACTGCCCACTACGGGGGTGAAGCGTTCGAAGAAGAAACCTGTCCTCTTCATCACGGGCGACTCCACCGTGAAGAACACCGACAAGGATGAGGACGGCATGTGGGGATGGGGAGCCGTAGCCGCAGAGGTCTTCGATGCATCGAAGATTACCATCCAGAACGCTGCCCAGGCGGGGCGTTCCTGCCGTAGTTACCTGCGCGAGGGCCGCTGGGACAAGGTGTATAACGACCTCCGGCCCGGTGACTTCGTGCTCATACAGTTCGGACACAACGACCTGGGACGAGAAATCGACTATGGCAAGGCACGCAATGACATCACGGGTACGGCGGACTCCAGCCATGTCTATCGGGTACGTACCCAGGATGAGGTGCGCAACGAGGTGGTTTATACCTTCGGATGGTACCTGAGGAAGATGATTGACGACGTGCGCCAGAAGGGGGCAACGCCCATACTGGTCAGCCTCACGCCCCGCAACGAATGGCCGGGGGGCAAGATAGAGCGTCGCAACGATACCTTCGGCAAGTGGTACCGTGAGGTGGTGGAACAGACGGGCGTGGCCTTCGTCGATCTCCACAACATCTCTGCCGATGCCTTCGATGCCCTGGGCCAGGAGGCTACACGCGATTATTACCGCAAGGACCATACGCACACCTCCAAGAAGGGGGCACGCCTCAATGCGCAGAGCATCGCCAAGGGACTCAGAAGCATACAGTCACCGCTGGCAAAGTACCTAAGATAGTTCATAGTTCATAGTTGAGAGGTTATAGGTTATAGGTTATCGAAAGGATTAGAGTACATATCCTGTTGTCTTCGGGTTATAGTTCTCATCCACGATTGAGCAGCCATGAACTTTAACCAACAAACTAAATCTATAACCATTTCGATAACCTACAACCAATAACCCATAACCCCAAAAACCATAACCCGAATACCGCCTCAAACCAACTATAACCCATTCGATAACCTATAACCTATAACCTCTCAACTTTCAACTAAAATATGACAAAGCCTGCTTTTACCTTATTTGCCTTGTTCTCATCCCTGCTCTGCCTGCATGCACAGGAGGAGTCCAAGATGCGTTATTTCACCTTAGATGACGGACAGATGGTGGTCATCCCTGATCATTATATCCTGAACCGCTCCGAGGCGGACGGCATCGTCCGTCTTACCTTGCAGGGGGACACGGTGTTTGCCTTCAGCAAGTCCAAGCTGGCCAGTGAGGACACGGTATATAACGGGACATTGCCCCAGTTTGAGAGCTTCAAGTTCAACAACAAGTTCAACGACCAACTCTACACCGATGCCCTGGGTACCATCGACCATGAGGCGGGGCGCATAGACCTCACCGTGGCGTGCATCGGAAAGCGGCTCACGCCTTCTTTCCAATTGCCCGAGGGGGCCAAGGCGTACATCGGCACGCGGGAGCAGCTGAGCAAGGTGACACGCCGTCGCTTCGACAAGCCCGTGACCTATACCGTGGCCTATCCCAACAACTGGATATACCGCATCGAGAAGGTCAGCGACGAGGTGTGGAGCACACCGCCTGAGAGCAGCGAGGATGCTTGGATCATCACGCCCATGGCCTTGTCCAGTGACCGGCTTTCCAGCAACTGGCCCAGCATGAATGCTTCAGACTGGATAGGCAATCTGCTGGATGGTAACATCAATACGTATTTCCATTCTGACTGGAGCAGCAGCAATGACTGGCACGCAGGTGCGACCTACGGCGACGGCACCTGTACCTGGCCCTACCTGCAGATAGAGATGCCGGAGGAGGTCGAGCACATCCAGTTCAGCTACACTACACGCAACACGGACTCCAATAACGGCTATGCGCCCCTGGGTTTCATCCTGCAGGCCAGTCACGATGGCCTCACGTGGGAGGAGGTGACTGTCATCTCCCAGGATCGTCTGCCCGTGGGGGGTGGCAAGATTTACCAGAGTGCAGTCATCAGCCTGGGCGGTGCGTACAAGTATCTCCGCTGGCAGCTTACGGCATCCAGTCGCAAGAACTACCTGGTGCTGAGTGAGTTCAGCCTGAATAAGGCTGTCCCCAATCCTGACTACGGCAAGGATGTGGAGGATTTCGTGCCTGAGCTTATCTCGCCGGCTCAGTACCGCAAGGCTTTCATGCCTTTCGGAACGGACTATGAGGTGCGGGTGGATTTCCTCGCCGACCATCCTACGGGGGAATATTCCGTGCCCCGCATTGACATTACCTTTGCCGACGGGGTGTCCTGGAACAGCAGTGTCTGGATAGGGCGCAACGGCAAGAAATTCTGGGAGGAGGCTACCATCAGGATTGACGGCGGTGGGGTGTTCCCCGACATGGAGGAGGACAGCATCCTGGTGCGCGGACGTGGCAACTCGTCGTGGGCACAGAGCTGGGCATCCAAGAACCCGTACCGCATCAAGTTCCCTGTCAAGACAAAGCCTTTCGGCATGACGAAGGGCAAGAACTGGGTGTTGCTGGCGAACAAGCAGAGTGGCTCGCTCACTACCAACGCCATCGCTATGAAGGTGGCTGACATGGCCCGCAGCGCGGCCTGCAACCACGTTATTCCCGTGGAACTCTACGTCAACGGGCATTACCGGGGTTCGTACAACTTCACCGAGAAGATTGGCTTTGCGGGCAACAGCATCGACCTGGATGACGAGACGAATGCGGTACTGCTCGAACTGGACAGCTACTACGACGAAGCGTATAAGTTCCGTTCTTCCAGGTACAACCAGCCTGTCAATGTCAAGGAACCGGACTTCACGGACACGGATCTCGTGACGAACCTCACCTTCGACCAGATACAGGATGCTTTCAATGGGTTCACCGCCCAGGTGCTCGACAAGTCTTATCCCACCACGATGGATGTGGATGCTTTCTGCCGTGCCATGCTTGCCACGGACCTGACCCGCAACACGGAGTTGCAGCACCCCAAGAGCTGGTATGTCTATAACGAGAACCTGAATGCGGATTCGGCATGGGTCTTCGGGCCGGTCTGGGACTTCGACTGGAGTTTCGGCTATGAGGGGCATGGTCAGTATTTCATCTATGATGCGGAGACGGACCTGCTCAACTACTACAACACGGGTATCGCGTTCTTCCGCCAGCTGCTGCGCAGCACGGAGGTGGTGAAGCGTCATTATTATAAGGTGTGGACGGAGTTCCTGCAGAACGGCAAGCTCGACGAACTCATCGAGTACTGTGACGAGTATTTTGCCTACGCCAATCCTTCCTTCGAGCACAACGCCACGCAGTGGTATGACGGCAGCGGCTACGACAAGGTGAACGAACAGGCCAAGACGTGGCTCACCAAGCGTGCCAACTATGTCTATTCCAACCTCACGAAGTATGACCTGGGTGAGGATATCATCTACGAGGGGGAGGGTGAGGATATCAACCAGCCCGACCGCATCGACATGGCGCAGGTGCTGGCCGAACCTGTGGATGTCTATACGCTCAAGGGCATACGCATCCGCACGCAGGTGCCCTATATCCGCAGTACGGAAGGGCTCATGCCCGGCATCTATGTGGTGAAGGGCAGGAAAGTACTCGTCAAATAAACGCGCAGAGGGTATGAAATTTATCAGTTGGAATGTGAACGGCCTGAGGGCCGTGGTGGGGAAGAACTTCTCCGAGGTGTTTGAGAACCTGGATGCTGACTTCTTCTGCCTGCAGGAAACGAAACTGCAGGCAGGTCAGATTGACCTGGAGTTCCTGGGGTATTACTCCTACTGGAACTATGCAGAGAAGAAGGGGTACAGTGGTACGGCCATCTACACCAAGCATGTGCCGCTGTCTGTCACCTACGGCCTGGGCATCGAGGAGCACGACCACGAGGGACGTGTCATCACGCTGGAGATGGAGGACTTCTATCTGGTCAACGTCTATACGCCCAACTCACAGAGTGCGGAGGTAAAGGGGGACCTTCCCAAGCGTCTGCCTTACCGCATGGAGTGGGAGGATGCCTTCCGTCAGTATCTCTTGGCCCTGGATGCCAGGAAACCTGTTATCGTCTGTGGTGACATGAATGTGGCGCACGAGGAGATTGACCTCAAGAATCCCAAGACCAATCACCTCAATGCGGGGTTTACGGACCAGGAGCGTGAGAAGATGACCACCCTGCTGGCTGCCGGTTTCACCGACACCTTCCGCCATTTCTATCCTAAGCTGGAGAACCAGTATTCGTGGTGGAGTTACCGCATGGGGGCGCGTGCCAAGAACATAGGCTGGCGCATCGACTACTTCCTTGTCAGCAACCGTCTTGTCGATAGGCTTGAGTCGGCCACGATTCACAGCAGCATCATGGGAAGCGACCATTGCCCCGTGGAGGCGGTGATTAGGGGATAGTTCAAAGAACAATGAACAATGGGCTGGTGCGTTTTTGGTAGGTTCTATAAATTAGCTTTGATGGGATTTTGCTCTATCTTCGAGCAGATTTCTTTGTAAGGGTGAAGCAGCATAGCGAGCTATGCTGCAAGCACTTACAAAGAAAGATGCCGAAGAGAGAGTAAAAGACCACAGCTTTTG
>CALZGT010000036.1 GCA_945787235.1 uncultured Prevotellaceae bacterium | reverse complement strand
TGATGACCTGATCTGCGATGGCTTTCATGCCCGCTACGGAAGGATGTCCCCTCTGCTTGTCGATGTCGTGCAGTTTGAGCAGGGGAACGCCATAGTGGCGGCAGATGGTGCTTATGCTCTCGTTGATGGACTCCTTCAGTTCAGAGTTGAGCATGAAGAGAAGTTCGGCCTGTGGGTATTGTGCCTTCAGGTCATGACACAGCTTGGCCATGGCGGGACGGAAACTGAAGAGGTCCTGGCGGGTCCAGTTGCCATATTGGTACTCTCCGATGGGAGCCCCACACCAGCTGTCGTTGGTAGCGGCACAGACGAGTATGATGTCGGGTTCGCCGAGGTTGGGGAGACGCGTAAGGAAAGAGCGCGGCGTGTAGTCCTCCCGGTTGTAGCCCGTGTAGCACACCGTGCTGCCGCTGTAGGCATTGACACGCTCAACCTTCCATCCCATGCGCTCCTTAACCTGCCACCACCAGGTCTGCTCCACGCGGTTCACGTCGTTGCCGCGCTGCTGATGCGCTGCCGTGAAATACCACACCTCGTTGGTGTCGGGGGTCAAGTACCCCTCGAAGGTGGAATAGCTGTCACCGAAGATGGTGACATGCACACTGTCCTTGCCCTTGCACCAGGCGGAGGCGGGCAAGAGGAGGCAGAAGAGAAACAGCAGGGCCGTGCGGAAAAACCGCCTGGAGCGGTGGTACTGCCCGTGAGGGATGAGAGTGAACCTTTTCATTCCATGCCCAGGTATTGGCAGCTGAAATTCTTTCCCTTGATGGAGGGAAGCTGGCTGCGGGTGTCCACGTCAAAACGGTTGCGGAGATGGTCACAGAGACGCTCGTAGCAGTCCTGGATGCTGGTGGCCTTGAGTCGTACCCGGAAGTCCGTGTCGAAATACTGGCACTTGCCATCCATGGGCATCTGCACCACGCGGCGGAACATCATGCCGGCCGCATACCATCCCGGCCGGAAACGGCGAAGGTCTTCCTCCTCTGCCTCCTTGCGCTGGGCAGCATCGTCCTTGCCCTTCTGGTTGTTGGCATTGAGCTTGAACTCCTCCAGGGTGGCTGCCAAGGTTTTAATCACGATGAAATAATTGCGCCCGCGTACCTTGTAACGTTTGGGGTAGGGCATGTTACCCTTGTAATACTGGGTCAGGTCGTTGATGAGAAACTCATCTACGTCAATCTCAGGGATGGAAGACAGGAAATCAATGGCTGCACTGAGTTCCGTGGCCACGATTTCTGAATCGAAATACCGGATGTAAAGGTTCATTATCTTTTCTTTTTTTTGCAACTACAGACCTTATCCTCAGCTCCAGAGCCATGCTTGGGCTTTCCGTTCTTCTGCAGTTCTTTTTTCTCGTTTCGTGTTTTTATGCTGCAAAAGTACAAAAATATCCCGTAGGGCAAAAATTTTTATGCTCTTAATGTGCTTTTTGTGTGCAAAATGCGTAATTTTGTACTCTGAAATCAAAGATAAAACCAAAGAAATGGATTCAATAGGTAAATCTGCCCTGGCTTTCCTTCGCCAATGGACACTTCCTTCAGCCATGCTAATGGGGGTGGCCGCCTACTTCCTCTACACCTCCCTTCCCTTTCTCGATGGGACTCATGCGTTTGTGTCTTCCGCCATCAGTATCGTACAACCCCTGCTCATCTTTGTCATGCTGCTCCTTACCTTCCTGAAAATACGTCCCCATCAGCTTCACCTGGAGCTGTGGCACCTGTACGGCATCCTGCTCCAGGCAGGTCTCTTTGTGCTGTGTGCGCTTGCCGTCCGACTGTTGCCTGACAGTCACTGGAATGTCGTCATAGAGGGAGGAATGCTTTGCCTGATATGTCCCACGGCCACGGCAGCCGCCGTCGTGACAGGCAAGCTCGGAGGCAACCAGGCATCCCTGACCACCTACACCATCCTCATCAACCTTGTCGCAGCCCTTGTCGTACCTGCTGTCATACCCTGGCTGCATCCCCATGGCGAGACGACTTTTCTGGGCAATGCCGTACTGATTCTCGCCAAGGTCTTTCCCCTGCTGTTCTGTCCCTTCCTCGCTGCCATCTTCATCCGTCGTTTCCTGCCACGCGTGGCTGAATCCATGACAAGTGTCAGGGACCTGGCCTTCTATCTCTGGGCCGTCTCTTTGTCCCTGGCCATTGCCGTCACCGTGCGCAGCATCGTTCACAGTCAGTGTCCCTGGCCATTTCAGGCCGGCATTGCCGCCAGTTCACTTATGGCATGCTTTTTGCAGTTTGCCCTAGGCAGGTGGATGGGGGCGCATTACGGAGACAGGATAACCGTGGCCCAGAGTCTCGGACAGAAGAATACCGTCTTTGCCATCTGGATGGGCTACACCTTCCTCACCCCCGTCACCAGTATCGCCGGAGGCTTCTACAGTGTCTGGCACAATGTCTATAACTCATATCAATTAGCCAGAAAAGCAAAACAAAAGCAATGAAAATCAACGTAAACAGAAGAATTCTCAAGGCCGGTCAGGTGATAGAAGTGACCTGGGAGGCCGAAGGTGCCGTCAGTCCCCGTCTGGTCATTCATACAGGCAAGCGTGAAAGCATACTTGCCGTTCCCTCGTCGGGTACCAAGCGTTTCCGAATGAAGACTCCCGGTATGTCACAATGGATAGGACTGAAAGTATGGGATGGCAATGAAGAAAAAATACTCAAGCACCGCCTTGTCGTATGGGGCCGTCCTGCCGAAAGCGATGCCTTCGAATACATGGACCATCATGACAGTTGGTGGAAAAGAACCCGTGAGGCCGTGAAACGCTGGTGGAACCTCTTCACGCCCGAGAAGAAACGCCTCTATGTACTCCTGCTTCTGCTGATTGTCTATCAGACCATACTTGGGTTGGGCTATCTCTATGGCGCCCACCTCATGCTCACGGCCATCATCTTCTACCTCTTCTGGCAAATCATCAAAAGAAATTAAGGTTATCAAGGTCTTCCATATAGACTCAATGCCTGAAGGGTTATTGTCTTTTCGGCTGAGGGATTATTAATCTTACCGCAGAGGGATTAATAATCCCTCAGCCGAAAGGTTATTAATCCCATCGGCGATGAAGATATATGGCATCGGCCATGCTGCTATGTGCCCTACCACTGAGATTATGATTCACCGAACTCACGTTATTTATAAATAAGGTATATGCTGCCACAGTCAATAGTAGGTAGTTGACATCCCCTGTAAGTAGCAAAAAAACGCTGAAAGATTTGGCAGATTCAAATAAAAGCATTACCTTTGCAGCCGAAAATGGAAAAGGTTGGCTCAGTAGGGACAACAATACCATTCGGGGTGTAGCGCAGTTGGTAGCGTTCCTGGTTTGGGACCAGGCGGTCGCCCGTTCGAGTCGGGTCGCCCCGACAAGCTGGAAACAACAGCAAACAAAATCACCTGAGAGGGAAAGTCCCTGTCAGGTGATTTTTGTAGTATGCCTATGCTCTTTCTCTTCTCAGTATAGCAGGAAACGCATGAATGCCCCCATGAGCTGTTGCCGCACGTGAGGCTCGTTGAGTTGCTCGATGGGAAATCCCAGCGTGATGGCACGGTAGTCCAGCCCCTTGTAGGCCACGGCCGCAGGCTGCTGGTTGGGGTAGGTCAGGATGGGGAAGGCAGTGCCCGTGGCCTGAAGGATGCTGACACGCGGTGTGCTCAGGTGTGTCTCGTTGGGCACCATGGTGAGTGTGGCGTGCGTGTTCATACCCGTGACTTCCAGTGTCTCTCCTCCTCGCTGTTCCCCCTGCGGTGACCAGTGCAGGCAGCGCTGGGTGAAGGCCATGTTGCGTGCCATTTCCCCGGCATTACCCTGCTGCACATCGATACCCGTGTAAGCTCCACTGAGCAACAAGGCACCGCCCTGGAGGGTGAACTGCTGCAAGACCTCCTTCAGCTGGGGCGTAAAGATGGGCTGGGACTCCCAGGAATAGCCGTCACCTCGCTGAGCCCCCATGATAAGGTCCATCAGGCGGTAGGCATTGGCCGATACGATGCCGTCCTCCAGTGCCTTGCGCGACGAAGACGAGATGTGGCAAGACATGGCAGAGAGGATGTCGCGAGCGTGAAGGGTGGGGTAGTCGAAGGTGTTGCCCTTCTGCAACATACCTATCCATGCCTGACTGCTGTGGCCCAGTTCCTCCTCCTTCTCCTTGCCGTAAGCCTCCTTGGTGAAGACCAGCTGCGGACCGCAATACTCAGGGGTTGCGTGGTAAGCCACGCCGGGGTCGAGCGTCACGTCAAAGCCTCGCTGCGTGTCCGTATCAATGGGCTGTGGACCCGCCAGGCGCGTGAATCCGTTCACGATGAGCAGGGCGGGAGCCTGCGGCTGGCTGCTCAGCATGGCACACAGTTCCTCACTGGGCAGACTGGCACCACCTTCGTTCAGTGCCTCCACCTTGAAGCGGTACAGGACATCCGGTTCGGCCTCCACATAGCAGGACGTGCCGTTCACCACCTGTCCGTTGTCCCATCCCCGTTCGCCCTTGGCCATATAGAGGATATATGAGTCCGGCATGGCCGTCGGTTCGAGGGCATCGGGCATAGGTTGCCATGACAGGCAGAAACGCCCGTTCAGGTGTTCCGTCTGTACGGCGAAGGACTGTACGGGAAGGGGCTGTACGGCGTATGGCAGATCACCGTGGGTTTGGGAGCAGTATTGCAGTACAGACTTATAGATAGAACGCGCCATGTGGAACTTGAACATGGGGTCGTGAGCCAGTTTCATCTCGGCAAAGTTCTGGTGTGAGAACATCTCAAAGATGACAGAAGGAACGTGCGGAATGCGCGTTTCGCCATAGTTGGCATCCATGTTCTTGCGCACCTCCCAACGACCATGCAGTTGCTGGAAGTCACGTCGCACATTCCTGAGCAGCGTCTCGGTCAACCGACCTGACGTCTTGCGGCTCAGTCCGCTGGGCAGGACACCCTCCTCAAAGTCCGAGGTGTAGATGCCCAGAGACCCGACGTGGGACATATCCGTGCGGAATCCCGCATCGCTGTGCAGTGCCAGCGAGAGTTCCAGGGGGACGCAAAGTCCCGAATCCCCGGGGAGATAGGCTCCACCCCGTGCCAGGTAGTTGGTAGCATTGGGGCGCGTGCGTATGTCATCGCTGTAGTCGTTCTTTCCCTGAAAACTGTTGTAAACGCTCTCGGGCATACCATGCCACAAGGCGTTGTAGCGTGCCGCCTCCAGGTAGCGGGGCAATCCGCTCGTGGTGAGGTTCTGGCCCAGCGTGTCACAGCGGGCCACATTGCCCATGCCTCCCCCCAGTCTCACGGCATCTGCCGCCACCGTACCGTTGTAGTGGCTCAGGTTGCTCAGCGAGATGAAATTGTCCTTCTCGTTGCCCGGGCTGAAATCAAAGGTGCCCAGATAGACCCAGGTGCCTCCACCCATCTGCTGGTTCACCCTGACGAGCGTGTTGATGCCCTTGTGGCGAATGGTGTACTGGGCATCCGGAATATGGGTAGGAAGGGCAGGGTAGGTCACATATACCGCATAGTCACCCTCCCTGGGAATCTGCGGTGTCCACTGCACCTGCGCCAGCATGCGCTTGCTCGTCTGAGCCTCGATGAGTCTGGCCGTTCCCTCCAGGTGCGGGTTCTGGTTGTCCAGATAGACATCGCGAGTCTGGGCAAATCCGCTGCCAGCCCCTTGCCAATGATGTTTGCCGTCCTGTTCCGTGTAAGTGCCGTTGCGCTGGGGAGCATCATTGTCCACGATGATTTCCTCCCGCATCCAGGCACGTTCCCTTGGCGACCACACCACAGCCCCCGCCCGTTCCAGCATGGGGTTCAGGAAGGGGACGGTGAACGTCTGTGTGAGAAGGTCTTCCGTGGTGCAGTAGAGCGTAGGCCGCTGCCATGCCCACACACTCTTGTTGAGGTCATAGTAATAGCCGTGGCTGGCCGCCACCGTAAGATGCCGTCCCTTCAGTCCCTTGGTGGGCTGGTAGGGGCGGCTCATCAGCTGCGTCCAGGGATTCCCCCTGTGGGTGATGGTTCCCCAGTTGAACTTCTCCACCAAGGGAGATTCAGGTATCGTGTCCGCACAGATGTCAATCTGTGCAGTAGCGGTCGTGCTGATCCAGCAGAAAAGCCAGAGCAGGCAGGTTCTTGTCGTCATCGTTACAGCGCAAATCTTTCCGGTTTCTTTCCCTTTACCTCTCTGAAATACTCCTTAATCTCCTCCATCTGCTCCTCGATGTTTCCGTTGGGGATGAGCGTCTTCGTACAGCGTATCTCCTTCTTCTCGTAGTCCAGCGCATAGAGCAGGATGGGCAACTCAGCCTTCAGGGCAATATAATAGAAACCCTTCTTCCATTCGGTGACTGGTTTGCGCGTTCCTTCCGGCGTGATGCACAGGTGGAACTCCTCGTGCTCCAGGGCCTGCTGTGCCATCTGGTCGGTCAGACTCATCTTCTTGCTGCGCTCCACGGGGATGCCTCCGAGTGCCCTCATCAGGTAGCCCAACGGCCAAAAGAACCAGAACTTCTTCATCATGAACCGGCACTTGAACCCCATGGCCCTGGAGTACAGCAGTCCGATGACGAAATCCCAGTTGGACGTATGAGGAGCCAGTGCTATGACGTACTTGGCAGGCTGGGGTTCAGTGACATGAATCGTGTACCCCATCCATCCCGTGAGTATTTTCCTGCAAAGAGCCTGTTTCATCCCAGTCCGGATATCTGTTCTATGATTTCATCGATGCGCTTCTGCATGTCCTCACGCAGTTTGCGGAAGAAGACCTTGGCCTTCATGCCCGGTTCCACGTGGCTGATGCGGCAGATGCAGTCCGTCTGCATGCTGAAGATGTTTCCCATGATGTTGTTGACGTCTTCCTGACTGACGCTTCCATACAAGCGTGCTGATATACATTCTGCTGCCAGTTCAAAGCAGATACCATTGATTCTCTTCTTCAAGTTTCTCCTGTTTGCCATAGTAATAATTGTGATTTTTGGTGTGTAACGGTTTCAAAGTTACACTTTTTTTGCCATATACCCAAGAAACAAGGCTATTTTTTCTCCTTTCACCCCTCGTTTTTTAATTTTTTATCCTGATGAGGAGGTTATTTCGGCTGAAATGTGTAAATTTGCATGTTGAAAAATACCTTATTAATAAATAATCACTAAAGTTAAACCAAAAAAGAAAATGGAAAAGAGTGCATTGCAGATTGCAAGAGCCGCTTATCAGCCCAAGTTGCCCAAGGCACTTCAGGGTCCTGTAAAGGCTCAGGAGGGTGCAGCCACCCAGAGTGTGGGCAACCAGGAAGAGATCAAGGCTTTGTTCCCCAACACCTACGGTATGCCCGTGGTAGAGTTCGTTCCCGCAGAGAGTGAGAACAACGAAGCCATCAACGTGGGCATCATCCTTTCGGGTGGTCAGGCACCTGGCGGCCACAACGTCATCAGCGGTTTGTATGACGGCGTGAAGTCGCTGAACAAGGACAGCAAGCTCTACGGTTTCCTGATGGGCCCCGGCGGTCTGGTGGACCACAAGTACATTGAGTTCACCGACGAGTATATCGACGAGTACCGCAACACCGGTGGTTTCGACATCATCGGCAGCGGCCGTACCAAGCTGGAGAAGGAAGCTCAGTTTGAGAGCGGTATCGAGATTCTCCGTGAGCTCGGCATCAAGGCCCTCGTCATCATCGGTGGTGACGACTCTAACACCAACGCCTGCGTACTGGCAGAGTACTATGCTGCCAAGAAGTACGGCGTGCAGGTCATCGGCTGTCCCAAGACCATCGACGGCGACTTGAAGAACGAGCAGATTGAGACCTCCTTCGGTTTCGATACCGCCTGCAAGACCTACAGCGAACTGGTGGGTAACATCCAGCGCGACTGTAACTCAGCCCGCAAGTACTGGCACTTCATCAAGGTGATGGGCCGCTCAGCTTCCCACATCGCCCTGGAGTGCGCCCTCCAGTGTCAGCCCAACATCTGCCTCGTGAGCGAGGAGGTTGAGGCCAAGCAGATGTCACTGGACGATGTCGTAGAGTACATCGCCAAGGCAGTGGCAGTACGTGCTGAGGATGGCAACAACTTCGGTACCGTCATCGTGCCCGAGGGACTCATCGAGTTCATTCCTGCCATCAAGAAGCTCATCGCGCAGCTCAACGAGGTGCTCACCGATCCCGCTACCGGCGAGAGCCGTGAGTTTGCCAGTGCAGAGGCTCAGATCGAGTTCGTGCTGAGCCACATCACTGCTGAGAACAAGGCTGTACTGGAGTCACTGCCCGCCGACGTGAAGCGTCAGCTCTGTCTGGACCGTGACCCCCACGGCAACGTACAGGTATCTCTCATCGAGACCGAGAAGCTGCTGTCGGCCATGGTGGCTGAGAAGCTGGCTGCCTGGAAGGCCGAGGGCAAGTTCAACGGCAAGTTCAGTGCCCAGCACCACTTCTTCGGTTACGAGGGCCGCTGTGCCGCTCCCTCTAACTACGATGCTGACTACTGCTACAGCCTGGGCTACAATGCCAGCCGCCTCATCAGCAACGGCAAGACCGGTTACATGAGCGTCATCAAGAATACCACGGCTCCTGCCTCTGAGTGGATTGCCGGCGGTGTGCCCATCACCATGATGATGAACATCGAGCGACGCAACGGTGCCAACAAGCCCGTGATTCGCAAGGCACTGGTAGAGCTGGAAGGTGCTCCCTTCAAGTATTTCGCTGCCCACCGCGAGAAGTGGGCCAAGGAGACTTGCTACGTATATCCCGGTCCCATCCAGTACTGGGGTCCCAGCGAGGTTTGTGACCAGTGCACCAAGACCCTGGCTTTGGAGCAGGCTAAATGAGTATAGCCGGAAGACCCGCTCGAAAGAGTACACAACATACTGCTGCCCGACGCACCCCGGTGCGCCGTGGCAGCAGTTTTCGACGTACCCGTAAGAGTTGGCTGACACGCCTCCTGCAGTATGTGCCCGGATGGGTCATCTGGTTGCTTGGTACGGCCATTGCCATTGCCTATGTGGTGTTTTTTACGCAGGTGGTCCTTCATTTTGCCATGCCACGCCTCGCCTCCATAGGACTGGCGCCGGAGCCCTCCAATTATCCGGTACGAGGTATAGACATCTCTCATTATCAAGAACGGATAGACTGGGATGCGCTTGCCAATGCCACGCTGTCAGGACACAAACTGTCGTTCGTCATCATGAAGGCTACTGAGGGTTCTACCTTGGCAGACCATTATTTTGAGAAGCACCTCCAGAAGGCAAAGGACAAGGGTTTCGTGTGTGGTGCCTACCATTTCTTCATTCCCAACGGAAAACCGGAAACGCAGGCCAGATTTTTCATTTCCAGAGTAAAACTGAGAAAGGGAGACCTTCCGCCGGTCCTCGACGTAGAGAAGAGCGGACGGCTCTCGGTGTGCGAACTGCAACGTGACGTGCGTGTGTGGCTGGACATCGTCGAGAAGCACTACGGGGTGAAGCCCATCATTTACGCCAATTATTCCTATACGAAGAAATACTTCAGTACGCCGGAATTTGCCAGTTATCCGCTGTGGATAGCACATTACTACAAGGATGAACTGGAGTACCAGGGGAATTGGGCCATGTGGCAATATACAGACAGGGGGTCTGTCGAGGGGATTGATGAATACGTCGATTGCAACGTGTTCAATGGCACCCGAATGGAGCTGCAGGGACTGTGCCTGCCATAGGGAAAAGCAGAATGCGGGGGTGTGTCTGCCACAGGTAAAAGAAACGACGGGGCATTGCCCCGCCGTATATAACGTTACAGCTTGCTGGCACGCCAGAGGATGCGACCCAGACGGAGCTCGTCGTAACTATAGACATCACCGTACTCGTCAATGGCCTTTTCCAACTTGTCCGTGGGCGCACTCTCGTAATAGTCAAAGAGTTCAGACATGGCCTCGTTGCCCAGAACCTCTTCGCCAAAGTAGTTTAGGTCGAGCTTGGTGCCGCTGGCGATGATGTTCTCTACATCTTCCATCACCTCTTCAAAGTCCATTCCGTGGTTGCTGGCAAAGTCATCCAGTGCGACATGTCGGTCAACGGCCTGGATGAGTGCCATCTTACGCTGAGAGGTCGTCGGCTTCTTCAAGGTGGGAGAAGCCTGAAGCGTAGTACCATCATTGAGCACTTCGCCCACCAGACCTTCGATGTTTCCAACCTGCTCTTCCTCTTCCTCTTCCGAAATCTCTATGGGAGTAGGTTTCTTCAGGTATTTCTTGCCCTTCGACATCAGGCAGATGCCTTCCGAACGGGATTTGAGAAATCCAAGTTCAAGGACTTTGTCCAGGATGAGCATCCAGTAGTCCTCATCCTTGTCATCACCGCAACCATAGTTCTCGGTGTTGTCCAATCCCTTCTTTACGATGTCCTTAGACTCCCTTCCGATGATATAGTCAATCAGAAGGTCACGCTTCAGCGGTATCTCAAGTTCTTGCAGTGAACGAAGTATTTTGCAGATAGAATCCTTTCCTTCCATAATTAGTGATTAATTTTTCGGGCGCAAAGATAGTATAACTTTTATAATAGACAAAGAGATTTAAGGAAAAAAAATATTTTTTTTAGCGTGTTTTTCTTTTTAAAGTTGTATCTTTGCATAACAAATATTTTATGATAATAAATGAAATTAGGAGTAATAACCGCTATGTCTGTGGAATACAGGCAGTTGTCGTTGATGATGACGGCAAGCAAGGAATTGCTGCACGGAGAGGACAAATATCTCGTGGGGCAGATAGGTGAGGTGGAGGTCATCCTCCTGCAGTGTGGCATTGGCAAGGTCAATGCAGCCATGGGCGTGTCGCTCCTCATAGAGCGGATGCACCCCGATGCCATTGTAAGCACCGGGGTGGCCGGTGGCATTGACGAGTGCCTGCATGTCATGGATGTCGTTGTCAGTCGCCAGACCTGCTATCACGACATGTGGTGCGGTCCCGGAAACGCCTGGGGACAGGTGCAGGGCTTGCCAGAGCGTTTTGAGAGTGATGCCACGTTGCTGAAAGCCGCCTCGGGACTGCAGACAGAGGTCACCATCCACTCAGGACTTATCTGCACGGGTGACCTCTTCGTGTCACGTCCCGAGGAACTGCAGTTCATCAAAAGCCACTTCCCCGATGCCCTGGCCGTAGATATGGAATCCGCAGCCATCGCACAGGTATGCTGTCTGAAGCAGGTTCCCTTTGTGAGTTTCCGAATCATCAGCGACACACCGGGGCACAAGGACAACATCTCCCAGTACCAGGATTTCTGGAAGACCATGGCCGACAAGTCCTTCAGTGTCACGCGCGCGTACATTAATAGTATAAATATGTAACCATTATGGAAAAGATAGCCAGTTTTACCATCGACCACAACCGTCTGTTACGTGGTATCTATGTGAGTAGAAAGGACAATGTAGGAGGTGACGTGGTGACCACCTTTGACATCCGAATGAAAGAGCCCAACCGTGAACCCACCTTGCACCCTGGAGCATTGCACACCATTGAGCATCTGGCGGCTACCTACCTCAGAAATGATGCCGAGTGGAAAGACCGTATCGTCTATTGGGGTCCCATGGGCTGCCTGACCGGCAACTACCTCCTCATGCGTGGCGACCTGCAGAGTCGTGATATCGTGGAACTTATGCAGCGCACCTTCCGTTTCGTGGCTGACTTTGAAGGAGAAATCCCCGGGGCTGCTGCCAAGGACTGCGGCAACTACCTGTTGCACGACCTTCCCATGGCCCGACTGGAAGCCCGCAGGTACCTGGAAGAAGTGCTCGTGAACATACGCGAAGAAAACTTGATTTACCCACAATAAACCTCAAGACAATGAAACGAGTCTTTCTGTTCTTTCTCTGGATGGTCACGCTGTGTGCATCCGCTCAGAAGCCTCTTCCCAATACGGCCATTGCCCCGGGGGAGAAGATAGAGTACGAATTGTATTTCAACTGGAAATTCATCTGGCTGAAAGCAGGTACTGCCACCTTCCTCACCCAGAACACCCGTTATAAGGAACAGGATGCCTTGCGCAGTTACCTGATAACAAGAACCAGTAAAAGACTTGACAAATATTTCATGATGCGTGACACGCTGACTGGCATCATGACCCACGAAAACGTGCCTCTCTACTACAGGAAAGGAGCCAATGAGAGCAAGAAATACCGCAGGGACGAGGTGTGGTACAGCTACGATACGGGCATCACCACCATCTCCCAGCGGTATCAGAAACCTTCAGGAAAGGTGACGACCCGGAAGCATAGTCTGAAGGAGGAGGTCTATGACATGATGTCGCTCATGCAGCGGGCCCGCAACATGCGACCGGAAGACTTCCGCAAAGGTGAGAAACGCTTCTTCAAGATGGCAGATGGGGATGAGGTGGAGGATGTATATGTCATCTATCGCGGCAAGGAAACCATCTCGCTGAAGAGCAACAAAGACCGCTACAGCTGTCTGGTGTTTTCCTTCGTGGCCAAGGACGAGGGGAAGGACAAGGAGGTGGTGCGATTCTTCATTACAGATGATGCCAATCACCTCCCTGTCCGTCTCGATATGTTCCTCAGGTTCGGTTCTGCCAAGGCTTTCATGATGTCATACAGTGGCCTGCGCAATCCTGTCACTTCGAAGAGGTCGAAGTAGGAGAGTACAGACTACTGTGTCACGGGGCGTTGCGGCTCGAACGTGTGCAGATTCTTGATCTTGACCAGTTTCCTATCCACCACTTTCTTGACAGCAACACCTCCCTTCAGTTCCAGCTGGTAGCTGCCGTCCCACTTGTGCTTGAGGATGCACTCCTGCGTGTCTGAACCCAGGTCGTTGCTGAAACGGATGATTGCGGTACTGTCGTTCTTGATGGAGAAAGAAGTGACCATCCACACCCCATAAATCTTACCTCCCAGAAAACCGTGCATGGGACCAAACACGTCCATTCCAGGTACATCGACACTCTCCTCATAGAGGTCTAACTTCATCCTTACACCCTCCTCCTTGGAGGTGAGATCTACTCTCCAGGGTTCTTTTCCGTCGGGCGTCTGTGCAGTGAGTGTCAGTCCCATAGCGCACCAGAGCCCCAAGGCCAAGCCATGTTTTTTCATATTAACAGTATAGGTGATTTTTATGACTCGTAAGTTTCGCTTTTCAATAAGCTGCTGCAAAGGTACTTGATTTTGGTCAATAAAAAATGCGCTTGGACAGAAAAATAACTTTTTTTTGCTTTTTTTATTAAAATAAAGTGCTAACTTTGCCGCCGAATTATAGGTTAAGATAGAAAGAAAAAGCTTTGTTTTAATGGAAAATCAACAGTTGACACCCGACTTTATCTTTGAATCAAGTTGGGAGGTTTGTAATAAGGTGGGCGGTATCTATACCGTTTTGTCCACACGTGCCAAAACCCTGCAGGATGCATTCACCGACAAGGTGGTGTTCATCGGTCCCGACTTCTGGAAGGGAAAGGATAATCCTCTTTTCATCGAGGACGAGAGCCTTTTTGCCGATTGGCGTGCCAAAGCAGAGAAAGAAGAACTCCATGTCCGTACAGGACGCTGGAACATCCCAGGTAAGCCCTGTGTGGTGCTGGTAGATTTCACCCCTTATTTTGCCATTAAAAACGAACTTTACGGCCAGGCCTATGCCTCTTTCCGCGTAGATTCGCTGCATGCCTACGGAGACTATGATGAGGCTTCTATGTTCAGCTATGCAGCCGGCCGTGTGGTAGAGAGCTACTACCACTTCTACCTGGCTAAGACCACCAAGGAAGTCATCTATCAGGCCCACGAATGGATGACTGGTCTCGGAGCCCTTTATGTGCGTGAGAACTGTCCCCAGATTGCTACTATCTTCACCACCCACGCCACGAGTATCGGCCGCAGTATCTGTGGCAACAACAAACCCCTCTATGCTTACCTGAACAACTACAACGGCAACCAGATGGCCCAGGAGCTGAACATGGAGGCCAAGCACAGCATCGAGCGACAGACCGCCCACAACGTGGATTGCTTCACTACGGTGAGCGACGTGACGGGCTTGGAGTGCGAGGAACTGCTTGACAAGAAGTGCGACGCTATCCTGATGAATGGTTTTGAGAGCGACTTCGTACCCAAGACCACCCTCTTTGCCAAGAAGCGCAAGGCAGCCCGTGCCAAACTCCTTCAGGTGGCCAATGCCCTTACGGGTGCCAAACTGGACGACGATACGCTCATTGTAGCTACCAGCGGACGCTATGAATTCAAGAACAAGGGTATCGATGTCTTCCTGGACGTGATGCACCGTCTGAGCGAGAATGGCGGTCTGCTCCGCAACGTAGTAGCCTTCGTAGAGGTGCCCGCCTGGCAGGCTGGTCCCCGTCAGGACCTCATCGAGCGTCTGGAGAGCGGCAAGGAGTTCGACACCCCGCTGGAGAATCCCGTCATCACCCACTACCTGCACCAGCCCGACAGCGACAACGTGACGGGTATGCTTCGCTACATGGGTATGCACAATGCCGCTGACAGCCGTGTGAAGGTCATCTTCGCCCCCTGCTATCTGGATGGTCAGGATGGCATCTTCAATATGCACTACTATGACCTGCTCATCGGTAACGACCTGAGCGTATATCCCTCCTACTACGAGCCCTGGGGCTACACACCGCTGGAGAGCATTGCCTTC